>NZ_MWJN01000180.1:0-8479 GCF_002027145.1 Microbispora sp. GKU 823
GCCAGCCAACTCCGGGTCGAGGCATGCCCCATGCTGCCTGGCCTGCCCCGCCACCATGCACCCGCCCCACCCGATCAGCAAGAGCACACGTGATCCGATCCCCGCGCGAACATCAACTCCTCGGCCTCAGCCAGGCAAATGTCCACATCATCCGGCAACGGCGCCAACGCCAACTCCTGCGCCGACTCACGAAGAGAACCCACCAACACCCACGACGACCGGGCCCGACCCTGACCGGCACCGGGCGCGTCGTCGCTGGTGTCCTGGCTCGCATGCTCGCGGGCGGCCGATCCCTCGGACGACCACAACGGGGAACCGGAGGTCAACCGGTCCCACCAGCCGTCAGAGCCATCGGAGCAGCTATCAGAGCTATTCGAAAGACGAAGGCGCTCAGGACCAGAGTCGAACAGATCCATGGCACCTCCTCGCTAGATTCGAAAACTTGTATGAATTCTTTCACCTGCTCCTTACCTCCAGCAACCGCGAGAAGCGAATAGTTGGAGCAGCAGGTCAACCTGAAAAGGGGGCAAAGGGGTCATTCAGAAGGCGGCGACGGGCGCGCGCGGGCGTTCCGCGCGGCGGGGCGGCGGGTTCGACGGCTGCCAAGGCGCGATCGAGCAGGCCGCCCGGCCGAGCATCTGGCGCGATTGCGGGCGATCGAGCCGGTCGGGGGTGGATGGGGGACCGCTCGTCCCGCTGCGGCAGGTCGAAGGGCCCTGCCACGGCCGGGCCATGCCGGGCCGTGACAGAGCCGCACCGGGCCACGGGCCGGGCCACGATGGCGATTTCCGCAGCGGCGGAGGACGCCGCGCTACGGGCCTTCACCTGCGGCGATGCCGGCGGTTCCGGCGTAGCCGCTGGACACTTCGGAGGCGAATTCCGAAAAAGGTGGTTTCCGTTCTCCCATCGGCGGTAGCCCAGTAAGGGACCGACCAAGCGAGAGACAAGGAGAAGCACGTGATCACTCACGAGCAGATCCCCATGGTGCTCGACAACCCGGTCCACGACCTCAACGGCGACAAGATCGGCGAGGTCGCGCAGGTCTTCCTCGACGACGCGACGGGACGGCCGAAGTGGCTCTGCGTCAAGACCGGACTTCTCCACACCAAGGAGACCTTCGTCCCGGTGCACGACGCGGGCCTGACGGCCGGCCATGTCGAGGTCCCGTACGAAAAGGAGCACGTCAAGAACGCGCCCGACGTGGACCTGGACGCCGACGGGCACCTGTCCGCCGAGCAGGAGCGTGAGCTCTACCGTCACTACGACATGGACTGGGATGCCGCCTGGGAACGGGCGAACCGGCCCGACAGCCTCACCGGCTGGGCCGACAGCACCGGGCGGCGTGAACGTGAACGCCTGGGGATCGGCGTCGACGATCCCGGCGAATACGCGGACTACGCCGTGACCCGCGGCGGGGAGCGGTACGGCACCGACGACCCGGCGCTCGGCTCCAGGGACCGGCTGGACGCCGAGATCCCCGGTACGCGCCCTGGTGAGCCGCTGGCGCGGCGGGACCCCGAGACCCGATCCGAGGAACTGTTCGGCAGCGGCGATCCCTCGCGGACGTCGAGCGAGCGGTACGGCACCGAGGACCCTGCGGCCCGGTCACGGGAACGGTTCGGCACCGGCGACCCGATGACGAACGCCGGCGACCGGTTCGTCACCGACCCGGACGCGCGTGATCGGGACATCCGTAGCCGGGACAGCCGAGACATTCCCGACCCGGACGAGCCGTGCCTGTAACCGGGAAGAACCCGAAAGAACCCGGAAGCAGCTCGTCACCAGCCCCGTTGCCCCGGTGCGCCTCCGCCGCCGGGGCAACGGCGTGCCCGGCCGCATTCAGTCGTCGTCGATGACCTCGCCGTGCACAACGCGGCCACGGCCGGCACCGTCGAAGCCCGCACCGTCAGCCCGGCCGAACCCTCCCGTACGGTCGAAGAGCGGCGCGTACGGCGAGCGGGCGGCGAGCGACCGCACGCGGCGGCCGAGGAACCAGGTCAGCCAGCGCCGGGCGCTCGGCCGGGTGAACGGCAGGATCATGAAGAATCCGAACACGTCGGTCAGGAAACCGGGGGCGAGCAGGAGAGTGCCGCCGGCGACGATCATCGCTCCGTCGGCGAGTTCCCGGTCGGGCATGCGCCCCGACTCGATGGCCGTGCGCAGCGCCGCCCACGCCCGCCGCCCCTCACGGCGCACGAGCCAGGCGCCGAGGATGCTGTCGGCGATGAGCAGGGCGACCGTCTCCCACCCGCCGATAACGGACCCCACCTGGATCAGAAACCAGATCTCCAGGACGGGAACCAGGAGGAACCCGAGGAACAGCCCGATCCGCAGCACCATGTCTTGCCCCACTCACCCCGGCACTCGTACGTCTGCGTCAACGTCCTCGCGGCCGCTGGGGTTCCTGTGGATCGTGCCTATCGCCTCGGGCGAAACCGATCACCGAACCCGGTGACCCCCCAGACGGCGATGCGCCAGAAGGCCTCAAAGATGATCTTCCGGCTCATCTTGCTGCTGCCCACGGTGCGCTCGACGAACGTGATCGGTATCTCGGTCACCCGCAGGCCCTGCCGTACGGTGCGGAGCGTGAGGTCCACCTGGAAGCAGTAGCCCTGCGACTCGACGTCGTCCAGCCCGATCTTCTCCAGGGTGGCCGCGCGGTAGGCCCGGAAGCCCGCCGTGGCGTCGCGCACCGGGATGCCGAGCACCAGCCGGACGTAGGTGTTGGCCCCCCGGGACAGCAGCTCGCGCGAGAACGGCCAGTTGACGGTCCTGCCGCCGGGCACCCACCGGGAGCCGATCGACAGGTCGGCGCCGTCGGTCACCGCGTCGAGCAGCTTGTGCAGCTCCTCGGGCTGGTGGGAGCCGTCGGCGTCCATCTCCACCAGCACGTCGTAGCCCTCGGCCAGGCCCCACCGGAATCCGGCGATGTAGGCGGCGCCCAGCCCCTGCTTGCTCGTCCTGTGCAGGACGTGGACGTGGTCGTCCGCCTCGGCCAGCTCGTCGGCGATCCGGCCGGTGCCGTCGGGGCTGTTGTCGTCGGCCACGAGCAGGTGCACGTCGGGCAGCGCCTCACGCAGCCGCCGCGTGATCAACGGGAGGTTCTCCCTCTCGTTGTACGTGGGGACGATCACGAGCACCCGCCCTGGGGTCCGCTCCATCAGGTTCTCCTCCGCCCAGAGATGGCCGCCACCGTCGCTCCGGCTCCCATGAGTACCATGATCCACTCCGGCAGCGCACCTACCTCCGCCGCCACCGTGTTCTTCGTCCTGACGGGGACGTCCAGGACGTTCACCCCCGCCACCAGCTCGCCGGTACGCCATCCGACCCGGCCGTCGGGCCCGACGTACGCGGAGATCCCCGTGGTCGCCGCGGTGACCACCGCACGGTTGAACTCCACCGCGCGCAGCTGCGACATCGCGAGCTGCTGCGGCGGCAGGTTGGTGAGCGCGTAGCTGGCGTTGTTGGTCTGCACCACCAGCGGCGTGCCACCGGCCAGCACCGTGTCGCGGACCGTGCTGTCGAACGCCACCTCGTAGCACTCCACGGTGCCGATCGTCACCGGCCCCATCCGCAGCGCTCCCGGCTTGTCGCCGGGGACCGACTGCCGGCCGACGAGCTGGGCCCGCGACGACAACGCCAGGAACAGGTCCTTCATCGGGGTGTACTCGCCGAACGGCACCAGCCGCCGCTTGTCGTAGTACGCGCCGGGACCGGTGACCGGGTCCCAGACGACGCCGCGGGTGGCCCGGTTCTCGGTGCCGATCTTGACCACCGCGCCGACGAGAATCGGCACGCCGATGTCCTTGGCGGCGGAGTCGATCACCTGCCGGGCGTACGCGCTGGTGTAAGGATCGATGTCGGTGGAGTTCTCCGGCCACACCACGATGTCGGGCCGCTGGAGTTTGCCTGCGCGCACGGCCTCGGCCATCCGGTGCGTCTCGTCCGCGTGGTTGCGCAGCACGACGGCGGGCTCGTCGCCGAGGAAGTACATCCCCCGCCCAGGGACGTTGCCCTGGATGACACCGATCCGCACTGTCCTGCCCTCGTCGCCGGGCCGGGGCACGACCAGCCCCAGCACCGGTACGGCTATCGCGGCGAGGAGCGTTCCGGCAACCACCCGGTCGGCCCGCCACCTCGGCGGACGCCGTGTGACCAGGGCGGCGAGCAGGGCCCCGGTGAGGGCGACCGTGAAACTTACAAGCGGGGCGCCGCCCAGCGCGGCGAAGCCGGTGTACGGCGACTCGCCCTGGCTGAAGGCCAGCCGCGCCCAGGGGAAGCCCCCGACGGGGAACAGGCCACGGGCCCACTCCTGCACGACCCACAGGCAGGCCACCCACAGCGGCCACAGGCGCAGCCGCATGACGAGGACGGCCACACAGGCCAGCCCGGCCCAGAACAGGCTCTCGATGCCCGACAGGGCCAGCCAGGCGTCGTCCCCGATCGGGCGGACCCAGGCCAGGGTCGGCAGGAGGAACGCCAGCCCCCCGGCGTACCCGATCCACACCGCCCGGCGCGGCCCGGTGCCGTACAACGCGAGGGCGAGCAGCGCCACGCCGACAGGCGCGCAGAACCACCAGCCGATCGGCGGGAAGGCGAGGTAGAGCACCAGGCCGCCCGCGACGGAGGCGGCGAGGCGGACCAGCACGCCCGGCACTCGCGGCTTCGGCGCCGCGGCGGCGGGCGGTGCCGCGTCCTGCGCCGTCTTCAGTGCCACGGGACAGTCTCTCCTCGCGTGTCGATGGGCCTGACGCCAAAAATCATTCCAGGTCAGAGTCGCAGACGGCGGCGCAGGCCGCCAAACCGGCCTCAGCCACTGTACGGCGGCCGTGAGGGCGGCGAGGAGGAGACGAGGAGGAGTGAGGAAGGGAAGAAGGCCCGGGCGGCCCTTCGGACCGGTTCCGTCCCGTCGGCGGCGGGCGCGGAGCTCCGTTGTCTACTGGGTGCCCGGGCCCCTCCTGGGTCCAACCCCCCGGCCGGATGGGGTGCCCCGCCTCGGCGGGACGCCGCCCTGCGCCTGGTGTGCTGACGGTGTCACGCTCCGTCATCGACGCAGAGGTCGGCGGCGCCATAGAGCGGCCAACCGGTCAGTCCCGTGCTGGACTGCGCAGCAAACTACCGACCTCAGCGCAGATGTCAACCGCGTCCCGATCAGCGGAAATACCACATTTCCGCAGGTAGGAGCGGTGCCCGTTCAGCACCGTTCCAGTCAGCGCCGTTCCAGACCGTTGAGTACCTCGGGCAGTTCCTCCGTGTGAACGACGCCGAGGCGGCTCGTGGCCCTGGTGAGGGCGACGTAGAGGTCGCTCGGGCCGCGCGGCGACTCCCGCAGGATCCGGCCGGGTTCGACCACGATCACCGAGTCGAACTCAAGCCCCTTGGCCTCGGTCACCGACAGCACCGCCACGGGCGCGTCCAGCGCGGCCGGGCCGGGCCCGGTGGCCGCGTCGGGCACGGCGGCCCTGACGATCGCCCCGATCTCCTCGATCATCCCGGCCGGGGCGATGACCACGAGGCGGCCCTCGCCGACGACCTCGGCCGCGACCACGGGGCCCGCCTCCGCGAGGGTGGCGACCCGCAGGGCCCACGGCCGCTCGCCCGTCTCCCGCACCGACTCCGGCGCCTTCAGGTCGGAGCCGACCAGTTCGAGCACGCGGGCGGCGACCTCCATCAGCTCGGCGGGGGTGCGGTAGTTGACGCTGAGGTGCTCCTCCCGCCAGCGGCCCGCGACGTACGGATCCAGGACGCGGGCCCAGCTCGCCGCGCCCGCGGCCGACCCGGTCTGCGCGATGTCACCGACGATCGTCATCGACCGGCCGGGAATGCGCCGCATGACCATCCGCCAGGCCATCTCGGACAGCTCCTGGGCCTCGTCCACGATCACGTGGCCGAAGGCCCACGTGCGGTCCCTGGCGGCCCGCTCGGCCGTGGTGAGATAGGTCTCCTCGGCCTGCTGCCGTTCGGCGAAGCGCTCGGCGTCCATGATGTCGGCCAGGCCGGTCAGCTCCAGCACCTCGCGGGCGTAGGCGATGCGCTCCTCGCGCTCCTGCTCGGCCCGGCGCGCCGCCCGCAGCACCCCTTCGTCGATGTCCCCCAGCAGTTCGGCGGCCTCGTCGAGCAGCGGCACGTCGGCCGCGCTCCACCAGTTCTCCCCCTGCTTGGGCGGCTCGCGCAGCAGCAGGTCACGCTCCGGCGCGCCCAGCCCGGCCGCCGCCATCCGGTCGCGGTCGGTGAACAGGCCGATCAGCAGCTGCTGCGGCGTCAGGTAGGGCCACAGCCGGTTGAGGGCCACCCGCACCGGCTCCTCGGTACGCAGGTCCTCGCGCAGGTCGGCGAAGTCGGCGTCGTCGAGATTGCCGCGGCCCAGGTGCCGGGCGGCCTGCCGGGTGAGCGCGGTCAGCAGGTGCCGGATGAAGACGGCCCTGGCCTGGTTGTGCGGTCGGCGCGAGCGGCCGGCCTTCGACCGGGCCGCCTCCAGCGTCTGCCGGTCGAGCTTCAGCGTGAACTTGTCGAGCTTGATCTCCACGGGCGTGCGCGGCATCCGCTGGCGCTCCCGTACGGCCCGCGTGATCACGTCGGCCATCGCGATCCGGCCCTTGACCGCGGCGGCCTCGGGCGGCTCCTCCCGGGTCGCGGTGACGCCCGGGTACAGCTCGCCCACGGTGGACAGCAGCACGTCGGTCTCACCGAGGGACGGCAGCACCTGCTCGATATAACGCATGAAGGTCGGGTTGGGCCCGAGGATCAGCACACCCCGGCGTTCCAGCCGCTCGCGGTAGGTGTAGAGGAGGTAGGCCGCGCGGTGCAGGGCCACCACGGTCTTGCCGGTGCCGGGGCCGCCCTGGACGACGAGCACGCCGTTCAGGTCGCTTCGGATGATCTTGTCCTGCTCGGCCTGGATGGTGGCCACGATGTCGCGCATGCGGCCGGTGCGCTTCTCGCCGAGCGCGGCCAGCAGCGCCGCCTCGCCGTTGAGCGAGGCCCGGTCGGCGTCGGTGAGGCTGTCGAGGTCGAGCAGGTCGTCGTCGATGGCGGTGACCCTGCGCCCCCGCGTGTGCAGGTGACGCCGCCGGGTGACGCCCATCGGGGCGGCCGGGGTGGCCCGGTAGAACGGCTGCGCCACGGGGGCCCGCCAGTCGATCAGCAACCGGTGCTGGTCGTCGTCCGACAGGCCGATGCGGCCGATGTACAGCCGCTCGCCCTCCGCGTGGTCGAGCCGGCCGAAGCACAGGCCGTTCTCCACCGCCCACAGACGGGCCAGCCGCTGGGTGTACATGACGGCGAAGTTGTCGCGCTCCGAGCGGTTCTGGTGAGTGCCGAAGGCCCCCTGGGCCAGCACGGCGTCGAGCTGCCCGCGCGTGCGCTCCCGCAGCACGTCGAGGCGCTCGTACAACGCGGCGACGTACTTCTGCTCCCGGGCCAGCTCGCCCGTCGAAGACTCTGGCATAGGCCGCCAGATTCTACGTGCCGCACCGCCCTTCTCCCGCATCGGGCACGGCGACGATCACCGGCGCGGTCACCGATGCGGTCACAGATGGATCTCGGCGCGGATCACGCTCTTGACGGCGATCGAGCCCGTTCGTACGGTCGCAGCAAAAGTTAGGAAACTTTCCTAACCCGCTTCGTGGGAGAACGTATGACCCGGCCCATCGCGGGGACGCCGAGCCTGCTGCGCGCGATCAACGACCGCGCCGCGCTGATGGTCCTGCTCGAACGCGGCCCGCTGACCCGGCCCGAGCTGGGGGCGCTCACCGGCCTGTCCAAGCCGACCGCATCCCAGCTGCTGGCCCGGCTCCAGGAGGCCGGCCTGGTGGTCCTGGACGGCATCCGCGAGGGCCTGCCGGGCCGTACGGCCGAGCTGTACCGGATCAACCCCCGCGCGGCGCACGTGGCGGCGCTGGACGTCACGCCGGCGCGGATCGCCGTGGCGGTCGCCGACGTCACCGGCGCGGTCGTCGCCGAGCACCGGCTGGCCACCCCAGGGCGCACCGGCGGCGACGTGGTGGAGCGGGTCCGGGCCGCCCTCGCGGGGGCGTGCGGCCCGGCCGGGCTCGACCCGACGGAGCTGAGCCGGGTGGTCGTCGGCATCGGCGGCGCCGTCGATCCCTCGACGGGCAGGCTCGGCTACGCCGCCCACATTCCGGGCTGGCACATCCCCGACCTGATCGGGACCCTCCGCGACGGGATCGGCGTGCCGATCGACGTGGAGAACGACGTCAACCTCGTCGCCCAGGCCGAACGGTCCAGGGGCAGCGCCCGGGGCCACCAGGACTACGTGCTGCTGTGGGCCGACGAGGGCATCGGCGCGGCCCTCGTCATCGGCGGCCGCCTCCACCGCGGGGCCACCGGCGGCGCGGGCGAGGTCGGCTACATGCCCGTGGTCGGCGCCCCCACCGCGCGGGACGTCGGCAGGCGGGCCAACCACGGGTTCCAGGCGCTGTCGGGCGGCCCGGCCGTGCTCGCGCTCCTGCGGGCGCAC
>NZ_MWJN01000181.1:0-8369 GCF_002027145.1 Microbispora sp. GKU 823
CCTGGCCGCCGCGTGCAGGTCGGGCACCTCCGGCCCGATCACGACGGGCCCGGGGCCGAAGCGCGCCACCACGCCGCGCGCCGCGTCCTTGACGCCGTCCGCGCCGCCCACGATGACGATGAGCCGGTCGCCCTGCACCCCGGCGAGCAGCTCGTGGCCGAGGCGCCGCCCCTTGTCGCGCAGCCCGTCGATGACGCTCTGCGGATCCTCGTCTGGGGCGTACCCGGCGAAGACGACGACCGGCGCGGAGGTCCAGCCGAGCGCGGCGGCCCACGAGTGCAGCCCGTCGTCGACCTGGCCGCGCACCAGCGCGTCCACGATCAGCGCCTCCAGCCGGGCGTCCCACGAGCCGCGCGCCTCTGCCTCCCTGGCGTACACCTGGGCGGCGGCGAAGGCGACGTCGCGCGTGTAGCGCAGCATCGCGTGCCGCAGCAGTTCCGCGCCGCCGGGCGCGGCCAGCTCCTCGACCTGGGCCTCGACGACCTCGACGACGATGCGGACGAGGTCGACCGTCTGCTGGAGCGACACGCTGCGCTTGAGCTCGCGCGGCGCGGTGCCGAAGAACTCGATGCTCGGCGTCGGCCGCCCCTCGCCCGCGTGGCCGAACCACTCCACGAACGCCGCGATGCCGGCCTGCGCCACCAGACCGACCCACGACCTGTCCTCCGCAGACAGCGCGCGATACCAGGCCAGCCGCTCCTCCATCCTGGCCATCGCGGCCGTCCCGAGGCTGCCCATGGCCCGGTCGAGCCGCCGCGCCGTGTCCTCCCGGATCTTGTCGCTCATCGGCACACCGTCTCCGGCCATCCGGACGACGTCGTCGCTCTGCCCGTCCGCACGCACCTGTCCGCCGTTCCACGCGCCCCGCTCGCTCACGCCCTCTAGCGTGCCAGGTCATCCCGGTGATCGTGCCGTACGGGGGTGTGGACGCTGTCGCCGCAGGTCGGAACGGCGGCCAGCGGCCTCAGGAGCCGATGCGGTGCAGCACGACGATGTCGTCCCGGTCGAGACGCATCTCGTAGCCCTCGTTCAGGTAGCTGTCCACCACGCCGCGCAGGTCGTTGTTGACCGAGGCCACGATCCAGGGCGTGCCCCGCTTCTGGTAGTCCCACCACAGCACGGTCGTCCGGCCGGACAGCCGCGCGCCGAAGTCGTCGGTCGCCTCCACCACCACGCCGTCGGGGACCATGCTCATGGCCTGCTCCCGGGCCTCCGTACGCGGGTCGGGATGGTAGAAGTCCGGGCTCATCAGGTTGTCGAACGGCCGGTAGGGGACCGTGGTGACCGCGACCGCGAAGACCGCGGCGGCGTAGGCGAGCCGCAGGCCGTGCCCGGGGCGCGGCACCCCGCGCCGCTCCAGCCACCGGATGAGCCGGGCGGCGCCGTCCACCCCGGCCATCAGCAGGATCACGATCACGAACGCGTCGTAGTGCCAGCCGGTCGACCACCAGTTGTCGGAGTCGGCCAGCAGCCGCTCCAGGATCAGCGGCAGCGCCGCCAGGAACAGCGGGGACAGCAGGCACAGGAACAGCGCCGGCCACAGCAGCAGGCCCCAGGTGTCCCACTTCGAGTGGTCGTCGAAGAGCATGGCCACGAACTCGTGCGGGCGCGTGACGGCGCTCCACAGCATCTGCGGCAGGTCCTCGCCGAGCTTCGAGTAGCGCGTGTAGTACGCCGGGTTGCCGCCCGCCAGGGGGATCACGAACTTGCGCACCACCTCGAACGCGGCCACCCCGGTGAAGACCAGCTCGGCGCCGAGCCTGCGCTGCCCGGTGAGGAACAGCCAGACGCCGAGGCCCGCCACCATGAGGCCCAGGTCCTCCTTGGTGAGCAGCAGGCCGAGCACCGCGAGCAGGCCGGGCAGCCGCCGCCCGGCGTGCAGCCGTTCGACGGCGATCGCGCTCAGCAGCGGCACGAAGGCCACCTCGTGGAACTCCACCGCCGTCGCCTGCGCGATCGGCCAGGAGATGGCGTACGCCACGGAGACGAGGTAGGCGTGCGGCGTGCCCAGCACGCGGCGGGTGAACATCCACACGAACGGGATGGCCAGGGCGAACAGCACGGCCTGCGTCACGAGCAGCGTCTCGGGCCCGTCGTGCAGCCAGTAGAGGGGCGCCAGCACGGCCAGGATCGGCGAGAAGTGGTCGGCGAGCTGGATGTAGTCCATGCCGAGGCCGCCGGTGACCCCGCGCAGCGCACCGTGGGCGCCGAGAAGTGCGAGTATCCGCGCACCGCCTGGTCGAAGATGACCAGGTCGTAGGTGCTCACCTGGAAGTGGGCGAACCTGAGCAGGGAAAGGGTCCAGTTCAGGGCCGCCGACAGCGCGCAGAGCACGGACAGCGCGATCACATGGCGGTTCGACTTCCAGAACCGCGGCGCGGGGCGCGGGTCCGCCTCGCCGCCCGGCCGTTCCTCCGGTTCGGCGGGGGCCGTGGCGCCGGCTGTGTCTCCGGGTTCCGCCTCGCCGGCCGCCCGGGTGCCTGCGGTGTCTCCTGGCTCCGCGACGGCCGTTCCGTCCACGGCGGCTGCCTCCAGGGTGTCGGGGTCGCTGCCTTCCCGGGGCGGCTCCTCCGCCGGTTGCCCGGACGTCGCGGTCCCCGTGATCACGAGGAGGAGAGTAGGCCCTTCGGGCGGGAACGGTCTATACGCGTGTATCCCCGGAAATTCCCCGTTGGGACGCCCGATGCTCCCACCTGGGCCTCCTCCCATGTGCCGATGAATCTTTCACCGGCCCGTACGGGCTCAGATGACGGCGACGGCCGTGATGAGGCCGATGAAGAAGTGCGTCACGCCGAGGAGGACGGCGGCGGGCTGCAGCGTGGTCTCCCGGACGAGCTCACGCACCGAGATGCCGGCGACCTTGTCGAAGGCCACCATGCCGATCGTCTGCACGGCGATGCCCACCAGGCCGAACACGAGCGTCGCGAGCAGCCCCTCGCGCAGCGCGCCGCCCGACGACCAGATGGAGGCCGCCACGACGAGCCCGACGCCGGCGACGCTGGAGGCGGCCAGCACCGTGGCGTTGGGATTGCGGTCGGTACGGATGATCTTGCTGAGGCGCCCGGGCGTGGCCAGGTCCACGACGTAGAACCCGGCGACGAGCAGCAGCACGCCCAGGATGGCGTACGCGAGGATCGCCAGGGCGCCGTGTGTGAGCACGTCGGCGATGGAGGTTGTGGTGTTCACGGGGGGCCTTCGCTTTCAGCCGTGGATGCGGTGGGGGACGAAAGAGGACGTGTCGTCGGTGACGAGGCCGGAGGTCTCCCGGATGCCGAGCCCGGCCGACTCGTCGTCGACCATCCACGCCCCGAGCACCGGACGCCAGCCGTCGAAGTCCGGCAGCGGCAGGAACTCCTGGTAGACGAAGCCCTCAGTGCCGTAGTCGCCCTCGGTCTCCACCTCGACGCCCGGTGCGGCGATCCGCATCGATGCGCCCTCGCGGCCGAGCAGCGGCTTGCGCACGTAGCCAGGTCCGCCGGCCAGCTCCCGGGGACCGTCGAGGTAGGCGGGCAGCAGGTTCGGGTGGCCCGGGTACAGCTCCCAGAGGATCGCCAGCAGGGCCTTGTTGGACAGCAGCATCTTCCACAGCGGCTCGATCCACGTCATCGAGATCTGCTGCGCGAGCGCGTGCGGCGCGAACGGCTCGGCGACGATCCACTCCCAGGGGTACAGCTTGCACAGCGTGCGGACGACTCGGTGCTCCATGTCGACGAACCGCCTGTTGAGCGCGTCCCAGCCGATGTCCTCCATGGCGATCGCCGCCGTGACGAGCCCGGCCTGCTCCGCGGTCTCCTGGAGGTAGCCGATGGTCATCGCCTCCTCGCCCGTCTCGTCGGCGCTGGTCCACGCGAAGTGGGCCGGGCCCGTCTGGAGCGTGAGGGACTTCCAGCGGTCGACGAGGCGCTCGTGGATCGAGTTCCACTGGTCGTCTTCGGGATACACGTCCTTCAGCCAGAACCATTGCACGACGGAGCTCTCGACCAGGCTGGTCGGGGTGTCGGCGTTGTACTCCAGCAGCTTGGCCGGTCCCGTGCCGTCGTAGCGCAGGTCGAACCGGCCGAAGACGTGCGGGTCGCGCCGCCGCCACGACTCCGCGACGGCCGCGCGGCAGTGCGGCGGGATGCCGAGGTCGGCGAACCGGCCGCAGGCCACGATGTGGTCGGCCGCGGCCAGGCACATCCGGTGGAGTTCCTCGACCTGCTCCTCCAGGGCGAGGACCTCCTCCATCGTGAAGACGTAGTGGACGCTCTCGTCCCAGTAGGGCCGGGTGAGGCCCTCGGGGTGGGCGGAGCGGTGGAACGCGAGCCCCTGCGACTCGATGAGGGCGGCCCAGTTCTCCCTGGGCGCCGAGGTCAGCCTGCGCACGTGCCGGCCCCGCTCAGCCGCCGCCGCCGGAGTGGAAGCCGAAGCCGCCCCGCTGCACGACCCGCCCCGACCGGGTCGTGATCTGGGCATCGGCCGGTTTGACCGTCGTGCCGCGGTAGACCCGGCCGCCGCTGCGGGTGCCGCCGTAATACCAGCGGTACGCGCCGTGCGAGCCGGAGTAGTGGCTGTGGCCGTCGTCGTCGTCGCAGTAGTCGTCGTCGACGACCACGTACGACCCGTCCGGGTTGAGTGTCGAGGTGTCCACGCAGTCCGCGCCGACCTCCTCGTAGTCGTCCTGCGCCGCGCAGAAGCCGACGACGAGGACGGACAGCACGCCCAGGGTGCCGAGCTTGATCGCCGTGGAGGACTTGATGCCGCTCGACGGCGGCGGCGTCTCCGGCCGCGGCGTGCCCATGGCCATGGGATGGGTGGGCAGGGAGGAGCCGTCGGGTGGCGTCGTCTTCGGTGGGGGGCTCTCCCCGGGTTCTGCCAATCGGGCTCCTGCTGTCGAGATCGGCACACATTATCGTCTGGTTGGACGAACGGGACAGGCTGATGCGGGGTTCCTGACGAGTCTGTTATGTCCGCCCGGCTGAGATCCCGTACGCCGGGTAGCGTGCCGGATGTGGATCCCGTCGAGGCGCTGAAGCGCATCGCCTTCCTGCTGGAACGGGCCGGCGAGCCGACCTACCGCGTGCGCGCCTTCCGAGGCGCGCCGCCGCCATCGAGGGCCTGCCCCGGGAGGAACTGGTGCGGCTCGCGCGCACCGGTGGCCTGACCGACATGAGGGGCATCGGCAAGGTCACGGCCCTGGCCATCACCGAGGCGCTGGACGGCGCCGTGCCCACCTACCTGCGGCGGCTCGAGGACACCAAGGACGTCGACCTCGACGAGGCCGCGCAGGCGCTGCGCTCGGCGCTGCGCGGCGACTTCCACAGCCACTCCGACTGGTCGGACGGCGGATCGCCCATCGAGGAGATGGCCGACGCCGCCCGCTCGCTCGGTCACGAGTACCTGGCGCTGACCGACCACTCGCCCCGGCTGACGGTCGCGCGCGGCCTGTCCGCCGACCGGCTGCGGCGGCAGCTCGACGTGGTCGCCGAACTCAACGAGCGGTACGCGGGGGACGGCGGCCCGCCGTTCCGCGTCCTGACCGGCATCGAGGTGGACATCAACACCGACGGCTCGCTCGACCAGGAGCCCGAGCTGCTCGAACGGCTCGACGTCGTGGTGGCGAGCGTCCACTCGCTGCTGCGGATGGACGCCGCGGACATGACCCGGCGGATGGTCACGGCGGTGGCCGACCCCCACGTGGACGTACTCGGGCACTGCACCGGCCGCGTCGTACGCGGACGGGGGCGGCCGGAGTCGCGGTTCGACGCCGAGATCGTCTTCGAGGCGTGCCGGCGGTTCGGGGTCGCGGTGGAGATCAACTCCCGGCCCGACCGGCTCGACCCGCCCAAGCGCCTGATGCGGCTGGCGTACGAGATGGGCTGCGAGTTCGCGATCGACTCCGACGCCCACGCGCCCGGCCAGCTCGACTGGCAGCGGTTCGGGTGCGAGCGCGCGGCCCTGTGCGGCATACCGCCCGAGCGCATCCGCAACACCCGTCCCTGGGGGACTACTGCAGACTTGGGGTGATAGTGCTGTGGCGTCCGAGTGAGGTGTGTTGGGCGGGTTTCGCCGGACTGATCGACGTAGCGTCGAATCATGAAACGCCGCGACGCGCTGGTGAAGGAGCTGGAATCCGGCGGATGCCTGTCGGCCCGCGAGCTCGCCTCGCGCCTCGGGGTCAGCAAGAGCACCGTCGTGCGCGACGTCGCGAAACTCCGGGAGGCCGGTGTCCCGATCCGGCTCGACCAGGGCGGGTACGCGCTCGCGGGCCCCGACGCCGTGAAGCGCGCCATCGACAGGGCGCTGCGCGGGCGGCACGTGCTGCGCCTGGAGTACGTCAACAGCAAGGGCGTGCCCACCGTCAGGGACGTCGAGCCCAGCATCTGCCTCGGTGGCCGCGGCGGGCACTGGTATCTGGTGGCCTGGTGCCGGCTGCGCGACGACGTGCGCGTCTTCCGGCTCGACCGGATCTCGTGGGCCGAGGTCATGGACGAGCGCTTCCCCGAGCCGGGGCGCGACCGCCTGGCCGAGCTCGCCGAGGCCGTCGGCGGCTGAGCCTGCTGAACGGGCGCCGCTCGGATGTCCGTGCTGACGTGCGTCGATGTGAGATAGTCGAACGCGTCAGCGAGAAATGTCGGTGGGGTGGCCTACCCTCTGCGGCGTGAACCGTACCGACCGGCTCTACGCGATCGTCGAGGACCTGCGGGCGATCTCCCCGCGCTGCCGGTCCGCGCGTGAGCTCGCCCTGCGCTTCGAGGTGAGCTCGCGGACCATCGAGCGGGACATCTCCGCGCTGCAGCAGGCCGGCGTGCCGATCTACGCGGAGGTCGGGCGCAGGGGAGGGTACGCGCTGGACAAGAGCATGTCCCTGCCCCCGCTCAACTTCACCCCCGCCGAGGCCGTGGCGGTGGCGATCGCTCTCAGCCGCACAGAACAGCAGCCCTTCGCCGACGAGGCGCGCAGCGCGCTGCGCAAACTCGTCGCCGCCATGCCCGGCCCCGAGGGGGAGCGGGCCCGGCAACTGGCCGCCCGGGTGCAGATCCTCACCGAGGACAAGCCGGAGTCCCGATACACCGGGTCGATCGGCAGGGTCATCGAGGAGGCCCTGCTCAAGGGCGTCGTCTTACGCATCCACTACGGCGACGCGCAGGGCGTGCTGACCACCAGAAGTGTGGAGCCCGGGGCGTTCGTCGGCGGGCGGAGCGGGTGGTGGTACCTGGTGGCCTGGTGCCGGCTGCGCGACGCCGTCCGCGTCTTCCGGCTCGACCGGATCGCCGAGGCCGTCCTCACCGAAGATCCGGTGCCCGGCCGGCCCTTGGAGGCGTTCGACGCGGGTGTGCCCGACATGATCGCGCGGACGCCGGTGCTCGACTGAGTGGGAATTCGAAAAGATGTTCGTGAATTTCTGGAAACACCGACAGGGGGGTGTCGCCGAAGGGCGGGAGGCTCTACTCATGCGACGACGGACCGGCCGCGGTCGATCGAGCGCCTTCCCCGCTCGTCACGCGCCCGCCATCCGCAGATGGAGCACGAGCGCCGTCGCGCAGGAGATCGAGCGCCCCCCATAAGGCAACAGAGAAAGAGGCCGAAGATGACCACTCCCGCAGCCCCCGCCGTCAACACGGTCGCCTGGTTCGAGATCGCGAGCGACGACCCCGAGGGCGTCCAGCGGTTCTACGGCGACCTGTTCGGCTGGCGGTTCCGGACCGACGAGGACTCGGCCGCCGTGGGCATGGACTACCGGCTCATCAGCTATGACGGTGACGACGAGCTGCGTGGCGGCGTGTTCGGCACCCGTGGCGACATGCCCGGCCACGCCGTCTTCACCGTGCTCGTGCAGGACGTGGCCGAGACCTGCCGGAAGGTGGAGGCACTGGGAGGGAAGGTGCTCAGCCAGGTCGTGGGCATCGAGGG
Organism: Microbispora sp. GKU 823; assembly: GCF_002027145.1. NCBI lineage: Bacteria > Bacillati > Actinomycetota > Actinomycetes > Streptosporangiales > Streptosporangiaceae > Microbispora > Microbispora sp. GKU 823. The sequence goes on from NZ_MWJN01000181.1 coordinate 7,894, forward strand.
CGGCCCCGACTTCGCCTACCTCCACGACACGTCCGGCAACCTCTTCGGCGTCTTCACCCCGGCCGCTTCCTGACCGGCCCGCGCCGCGTGGTCCCCGTCTCCGCGACGGCGGTTCCCGTCCCCCGGTCGATACCGGTGGCCGAGGCCGGCTGACAGGTGAGCGGCGCGCGAGGAGCCGACTTCTGATTCTCGCATCGGCCTGTTTCCGACACGCTGGGCGGCGTGGTGGCCGAGGCCGGTGACGGAGAGCCGAGTGATGACGCTGGAGCGAGCAGATTCCTGATCTTCGCGACGGCCGGTGCCTGACCGGCCGGAGCGTACCCAGGCCGTCCGAACGCCCGCCGGGATCCCCCCTCCCGTGCTTCCCCTGCGGCGCCTTTCCCCCGGGCCCTTCCCCTCCGGGCCGTCAGGGCGCTCGGACGGCCATACCCCGCCTCCGCCGGCCGGGCGGGGTCCGCCGGCCGCCCGTTCGAGGT
>NZ_MWJN01000182.1:0-8315 GCF_002027145.1 Microbispora sp. GKU 823
CCCGCTACGACAAGACCGCAACCTCATACACCGCCGTGGTCACCATCGCAGCACTCCTGCTCTGGCTCTAGGCGACCACTATGAAGACAGGCCCTAGCGGATGCGGCGGCGGAGGGCGGGGTCGATCTTCACGTTGCGCCCGGCGTCCGGCGGCACCACGACCTCCTGGCTCGCCGCCACGCCGCCGGCCAGCAGGTCGACGTCCACCGGCACCGTACGCTTCACGACCGCGAGGGCGATCGGGCCCAGCTCATAATGGCGGGCCGACGAGCCCACGAAACCGATCTGGCCGGGCTCGGCGGAGCCCTCCACGGCGGCCTCCGGCTCGGCCTCGACCGGCGTCCCGACGCCGAGGGTCAGCGGGGCGCCGTGCGGGGGCAGCTCGTCCACACTGCCGTCGAGATGCAGGAAGACCAGGCGGCGGGGCGGATGGCCGAGGTTGTGGACGCGGGCGACCGTCTCCTGCCCCCGGTAGCACCCCTTGCTCAGGTGCACGGCCTCGTCGATCCAGCCGACCTCGTGGGGGATCGTCTTGTGGTCGGTCTCGAACCCGAGCCTGGGCACGTGCGCGGCGATGCGCAGCGCCTCGTAGGCCCACAGACCGGCGGGCCGCAGGCCCAGCGCGTCCGGGAGGCCGCTCAGCCGCTCACGCGGCACGAGCAGGTCGCCGCCGATCGCGACGGCTCCCTCCACGGGTGCGCCGGCCCCTTCCACGGGTGCGCCGGCGGCCCCGGCGCTCACGGCCGGCGGGGGCGGGGCGAGCGAGACCACCGCGTAGTCCGAGGTGACGTCGGCGACCTCGACACGCAGCATGAACCGCATCTTCTCCAGGAAGGCGACCAGCTCGGCCGAGGTGCCCGGCTCCACGTGGGCCCACACGGCCTCGCCGTCGTCCACGAGCGTGAGGTGGTGCTCGACGCGGCCCTGCGGGTCGAGCAGCAGCGTCTGGGTGGGCGTGCCCGGCTGGAGCGTGTCGAGCTTCTGCGAGCTGAGGCTGTTGAGCCAGCTCAGCCGGTCGGGCCCGGCGATCCGCACGACCTCGCGGTTGCTCCGGTCGACCAGCGCCCGCCCGCCGGCCAGCGCGCGCTGCTCCGCGTAGGGATCGCCGTAGTGGGCCGCGACCGTCTCGTCCGGCGCCTGCGCGGCCACCGCGCCGGGTGTGTCAAGCAAAGGGCTCCGCATGCGTTCAAGGCTATTCGGTCCCGTACGGCCGACGTGGCGGCGGCGGGCTCACCTGTGGACAACACGCGGCCTGTGGACGACGCCTCATAGCTGTGGACGCCTCAGACCTGTGGCGCCTCAGACCTGTGGACGCCTCAGAACGGCACGCGACGGACGGCGACCAGCGCCACGTCGTCCTCGCGGGCGCCGAAGGTGGCGATCAGCCGGTCGCAGAAGCCCTCCAGGTCGTCACCCACGTCCTCGGCCTGCTGGCGGGCGACCTCCAGGCTCTCGTCCAGCAGTTTGTCGCGGTCCTCCACCAGCCCGTCGGTGAACAGCAGGACCGTGGCGTCCTCGGGCAGCCGGACCCGGTCCACCCGATAACGCTCGTGGGCCACGCCGAGCAGCAGGTTGCCGAACCTGTGGTACGCCGCCCCCTTCCCGGCCAGCAGCGGCGGGATGTGCCCGGCGTTGACGATCTCACTCTCCCCCGTCGCCGGGTCGATCAGCATCAGGCAGACGGTCGCCGTCATGCTGGGGTGGTAGCGCCGCAGGACGGCGTTGAGCAGGCTCATCGACTGGGCGGGATCGACGGTGTCGATCACCGACGCCCGCAGCGCGTTGCGCAGCTCCGCCATCACGGTGGCGGCGTGCAGCGAGTGGCCCTGCACGTCGCCGAGCGCGACCAGGACCCGGTCGCCGAGGGGCAGGACCTCGTAGAAGTCGCCGCCCACCTCCACGTTGTCCACCGCCGGCTGGTAGCGCACGCTGATCCGCAGGCCGGGGATCTGAGGGATCTCGGCGGGCAGCAGGCTGCGCTGCAGCGTGAGCGCGATCGTGTGCTCCTCCGCGTACGCGCGGGCCGCGTCGACCGCCAGCGCCAGCGCCTGGCCGAGCTGCCGCAGCAGGCTCAGCTCCGCACCGTCGAGCGGCGATCCCGTCTCCACCCCGAGGAAGACCGGCGGCCGGCCCGTCTTCGTACGGCACAGCACGCCCGACACGCGCGCGACGACGTCGCTGTCGGGGACGACGCGAGCCCAGGTCGCGTTGTCGATCTCGAACGTCTGCACTCCGGGGAACTCGCCGATCGAGATGGCGCTCAGCCGCTCCAGCGTGTCGGGATGGACCGGCCTGGCCGCCGCGCGCTCGGCCGGCCGGGCGGCGAACCTGCGCAGCCGACCGTCCGGCGCGATCGCCAGCACCCGCGAGTAGCGCTCCAGCAGGCGGGAGCAGCCCTCGGCGGCCACGGACAGGAGCCGTTCGAAGTCCTCCGCCTGGTTCATCTCCAGCGTGATCTCGGCCAGCTCGCTCAGCCTGGCCGCCATCCGCTCGGCACGCTGCCGCGCCCGGTAGTAGCGCAGGGTCGCCCGCACCGTCGCGGCGAACTCGTCGGGCTGGATCGGCTCCGAGAGGTACGCGTCGGCTCCGCGTTCCAGCCCCTCGGCGCGGTCGGCCGGGCTGACGGCGTTTCCGGACACCTGGATCACCGGGATCGAGGCCGTCTCCGGGTCCGCCTTGATCTTCTCGCACACCTCGATGCCGTCCACGTCGGGCATCCGTACGTCGAGGATGACGAGGTCGGGCTTGAGCGCGCTGACGACGGCCAGCGCCTCCTCGCCGCCACCGGCCTCGACGACCCGGTGCCCGCCGCGGCGCAGCCAGCTCGCCAGGATGTAGCGCTTGGTGGGGACGTCGTCGACGACCAGCACCGTCGCCGCGGCGTCAATCATGGGTTCCACTCCCGTCACCCTCACCGCCCCCGGCCTTGTCGCGTACGGCCTCCCGGATCGCCTCGAGAAGCTGGTCCCTGCGCAGCCCGTGCTTCGACAGCACCGGGTGAGTCGCCCCCGGCTGCTCGGACACCACGGACACGACGATGGCGGGGATGCCGTGCAGGACGTCGTCCTCGGCCATCCTGTGCAGCAGCGCCGTGCCGTCGAGGCGCGGCATGAGCAGGTCGACCAGGACCACCTCCGGGGGCCGCTCACGCATCAGGTTCAGCGCCTCGATGCCGTCGGCCGCCTCGTCCACCTCGGCCGCGAAGCCGAAGAGCATCCGCCGGGCCACCGAACGGAACCCCGCGTCGTCGTCGGCCACGAGCACCCGGCCCACCTCCGGAGTGACCATCCGGTGCGGCACCCGCAGTGTGGCCGTGGTGCCCTCGCCCGGCCTGCTCGCCAGTTCCAGCGTGCCGCCGAGCGCCTCCGTCAGCCTCCGGGCGTACGGCAGGCCGAGGCCGGTGCCCTTCGCCCTGAGCTGCAGCGCCCCGGGCACCTGGAAGAACTCCTCGAAAACGCGCTCCAGGTGCTCGGGGGGAATGCCCACGCCGGTGTCGGTGACGGTGAAGACGACCTCGGCCATCGCGGCGTCCACCACGGCCGACAGCCGCACCTCGCCGTACTCGGTGAACTTCAGCGCGTTCGACAGCAGGTTGCGCAGGATCGTGGTCAGCATCGTCTCGTCGACGAACATCTCGCCGATCTCGTCCGACACATCGACCGACAGCGTGACCCCGTCGGCCGGCCCGGCGGGCTGGAGCGTCATGCGCAACCCCTCGGCCAGGGCGACCACGTCCACCATCGACGGATGCGGGTCCAGCCGCCCGGACTCGGCCTTGGCCAGGTCGAGCAGCTCGCCCACGAGCGCCAGCAGGGTCTCCGCGGAAGTGCCGATGAGGGTGATCTGGTGCTCCTGCTCCTCGCTGAGCGGTTCCGCGCCCGAGCCGAGCAGCAGCCGGACCAGCCCGATGATCGAGGTCAGCGGCAGCCGCAGCTCGTGGCTCACGCTGGCCCAGAACCGCTGCCTGGCCTCGGCAGCCTCCCGGAGCTGGGACGACTTCTCGTCCAGCTCGGCGTAGAGCGCCACGACGCCGCGGTTGGTCTCCTCCAGCTCGGCCGACAGCTGGTTGTACAGCGCCAGCACGCCCTGGTTGGTCTCGGCCAGCTCCGCGTTGAGCCGAAGCACCTCCTCCAGGGTGCCGGCCAGCTCCCTGTTCTGCTCACGCAGCACGTCCAGGGCCGTGGTGGACGGCGTCAGGCGGGCCAGCTCCTCGCGGATGCCGTCGATCGACAGGCGCCCCCGTTTTCCGGAGACACCGTGCTCGGGCACCCGCTTCACCAGCGTGACGCGTCTGTCCTCGGCCGAGAGCGCGACCTCGTCTACCAGGCGACCGGCAAGCTTCACGCCCTCGCTCTGCCGCACGTCGGCGCCGTCGAGATAGTCCACGGTGATGACCAGCCGGTCCTCACGCAGGTCGAAGACGACGGCGCTTCCGGCGCCCCGCGCCAGCGCCTCACGGCCGATCTCGCTGAGCGCCGTCGCCACCCGGATCTGGTCCTGGGATTCCAGCCCTGCCAGCTCGGCGATCCGGCGGCCCAACTGCCGTACGGCGAAGACGTCCTGGTCCCTGCAGATCTCCGCGCGGGTGAGCACCTCGCCCATCACTGCCCCTGTTTGACGGTCACGACGCAGGCGTCGTCCCTGCGGCTGCCCGCGTCGCGCAGCAGGGTCGCGCCCACCACGGCCGGGGAATGCGCGAACAGCCCGGGGAAGGAGGCGGGGTCCCAGCGGTCGGTGAGACCGTCGGAGTGGAGCACCACCGTGGCGTGCGGCGGCAGCGCGTAGTCGTACTGCTGGGGACGCCTGCCCTTGTGCCCGGCGATGCCGGGCAGCGAGATCATCCCCTGGCGGCCTTCGGCGTGGGCGATCCAGCCCGAGATGTTGCCCAGCCCGGCGAACGTGACGCTCTGGCGGCCGACCCGCACCACCGCGACCGCCCCGCCCCGGGTGTGCCCCAGCCCCCGGTGCAGGCGTTCGAGGGCGGCGGCTGGAGGGGCGTGCGGATCCTCCATGAAGATCCGTACGGCCTCGCGGGAGGCGTGCGCGGCGAGCCCGCCGTGGCCGAGCCCGTCGCAGACGAGCACGCTGATCGCGTCGCCGTCGTCGGCGAAGGCGAAGGAGTCGCCGCACACGCTCTCCTCGCCGATGGGACGGCGCAGCCCGCTGACCCGCAGCGGCGGGCCGGGCAGGCCATCCGGGGTGAAGTGCAGGACCAGCACGGTGCCCCTGCCGGGCACCGAGTAGACGTCCCAGCCGGTGGCCATGCGGGCGATCGCGCCGAGGCCGATGCCGAGCGTGCCCGAGGTCGAGTAGCCGTCCCGCAGGGCGCGGGCGAGGTCGGCGATGCCGGGGCCCTTGTCGACGGCCACGAGTTCGACCGCGCCCGGCCGCTCCACGTGGGGGCGTACGAGCACGGCGCCCTCCACCGCGTGCTTGACCAGGTTCGAGACCGCCTCGGTCACCGCCACCGCGACCTGGCCGGTGCGGCTCTGGTCGAACCCGGAGGCCGTGGCCAGCGCGACGGCCGTCCTGCGCACCGCGCCGATCACACTCGGATCGGCGGTGGAGACCCAGACGTCCTCGTGCCGGTGCGTCATCGTCATGTCACCGCGCCCACTCAATCACCGGGCCCACTTGGTCACCGTCACGCGGGTGCCCTCGCCGGGTGCGGAGACGAGGTCGAACTCGTCCACGAGCCGCCGCGATCCGCTCAGCCCGAGTCCCAGCCCCCCGGCGGTGCTCCAGCCCTCGGTCAGCGCCTGATCGACGTCCGGGATGCCGGGCCCGTCGTCGCTGAACACGAGCCGCAGCCCGGGCCGCCGCCCGCCTTCAAGCACCTCGATCAGCACCCGGCCGCCCCCGGCGTGGACGAGGGCGTTTCTGGCCAGTTCGCTGGCGGCGGTCACGATCTTCGTCTGATCGACCAGGGAGAGCCCTATCTCGGCCGCGAGGCTTCTGACCTGCTGACGTACGACCACGACGTCACCGTTGGTGGCGATGGGCAACTCCCGGGGCGCGCTCACCCGGCGGCGCCCCTGACATGCTCCAGCATCGCGACGCCCTTTTCCAGGTTGAGAGCCGTGCGCACACCGCCGAGCGACAGGCCCAGCTCGACCAGTGTGATCGCCACCGCGGGACGCATGCCGACCACCACGGTCTCCGCGTCGAGCATCCGGGTCATCGCCGCGATCGTGGAGAACATCCGGCCGATGAACGAGTCGACGATCTCCACGGCCGTGATGTCGATGATGACCCCCCGCGCTCCCGAGGAGACCACCATGTCTGCCAGGTCCTCCTGCAGGGCCAGCACGCTCTGGTCGTCCAGGTCGATCTGGATCGAGACGATCAGGATGTCGCCGAGCTTGAGAATCGGCACACGTTCCATCAGGCGCGCTCCGCCCTGACCGCGACCCGCGTCCGCGCGGCGCCCGTGATCTCCACCCCGCTCCGGCTCAGCGCGTACGACAGCGCGTCGGCCAGCGAGGCCTTGGTGACGATGTCGCCGAACTCGATGCCCAGCGTGACGATCGTGTGCGCGATCTGCGGGCGGATGCCGGAGATCACGCATTCCGCGCCCATCAGGCGGGCCGCGACGACGGTCTTGAGCAGGTGCTGGGCGACCTGCGTGTCGACGGCGGGCACACCGGTGATGTCGATGACCGCGTGCTCCGAGCCCGTGTCGACCAGGGTCTGGAGCAGCTTCTCCATGACGACCTGGGTGCGGGCCGAGTCGAGCGTGCCGACGAGCGGCACGGCGACGATGCCCTCCCACAGTTTCACCACGGGCGTCGAGAGCTCGAGCAGCTGCTCCGTCTGATCAATAATGATCTTCTCTCGGGCGGCGGTGTAGCTCTCGAAGGTGTACAGGCCGAGGTCGTCGACGAGCCGGGAGAACCATACGAACCCGCGCAGCGCCTCCGGGCCGCCGTCGGCCTCGGCGACCTCGTACAACGCCTCCTTGAGGGAGAACACGAGCCGCGCGGTGTCGGAGGGCGTGTGGCCCTGCCGGACGCGGGCGCGGGAGAGCTCGGCGAGCAGCCCGCGCACGTCGGCGAAGTCTCCGTCCGCGCTGCTGAGCGCGGTACGCAACGCCTGGTAGAGGTCACGGAGTTCGCCGGGAGACGCTCCGGACAATTGGGTCCACCGCTGGAGCAGCCGCTCCTCGCTGGACAGAAAGAGATCAACTATGCGCCGCCTGGCGGCCTCCGCGGGAACGGTCACCCTCATCTCCTGACGATCGGGGTGGTGCGCCACTCGTCACGCTACCGGCAACAGGGCAAAGCTCCCAAAACGGACCAGAATAGTCAAAGGCGACATTTTCGGCAATGGCCGAAGACGGTGAGATGGCGGACGTCGGTGGCGAAGCCCAGTTCCGCGTCGAGGGTCGAGACGAGGCCGTCCACCATCTCCGGGGCCACCTCGGTGACCTCGCCGCAGCCCCGGCAGACGAGGTGGACGTGGTCGGCCTCGGAGGCGAGGTGGTAGGTGGGAGCGCCGTGCCCGAGATGGGTGTGCGTGACCAGCCCCAGCTCCTCCAGGAGTTCGAGGGTCCGGTAGACGGTCGAGATGTTGACACCTCTGGCCGTCTGCTGCACGCGGGAACAGATGTCCTCGGGCGTGGCGTGTCCCAGCTCGGTGACCGCTTCCAGCACGAGCTGGCGCTGGGGGGTGATCCGGTAGCCGCGGGCCCGCAGCTCCTCGTGCCAAGTCTCGGCCATGCCCAGAGTTTAGGCCGTCCGCGGAGAGATCTCCCCGGCTGTCGCGAGAGGGCGCGAACTTCGTCGGATTAATCGTTTGCCCGCGCGTGGGGCGCTCGCATAGCGTGAAGGCACGCAGAAGGGAGGTGGTCCAAACAATGGTTGATCATTCTTGGGCTAGCGAGGTGGCTGTCCGCTAGGACTCGTCCATCTGGACCTTCCGTCTGGATGTCGGACGACGTCCTGGCGAATCCTCAACAGACACCGGAACCCCGGGCAGCCGGCGGCCGTGGACTTCCGTCCCCGGCCATGGTCCAGCCGGCCCGCCTCGTCAGGAGGCGGAGCGCGCCCGGGGTTCTTTCTTGTCCTGCTCTATCCCTCGAAGTTCTATTCGGCGACGTTCTACTCGTCGAAGTCGCCGACCCGCTTGAGCTCCGCCGAGGCGTGCGACTGCAGCGGATGCCCCATCGCCGACATGTCGTAGGCGTACATGAGGTTGCCGTTGACCAGGCCGTAGAGCCGGTGGCCCGCGTTGTACTCCTTCTACTCGTCGAAGTCGCCGACCCGCTTGAGCTCCGCCGAGGCGTGCGACTGCAGCGGATGCCCCATCGCCGACAT
>NZ_MWJN01000183.1:0-8305 GCF_002027145.1 Microbispora sp. GKU 823
ATCGCCGAGCCCCAGTCCCACCGCCGAGCCCCAGCCCCTCGCCGAGTGCCAGTCCCACGCCGCCGAGCCGGCCCGCCATCGACAACAACTTCCCGGTCACCCGGGAGGGGGCTTACGGCACCAACCGCTACACCGTGTTCCGGCCGTCGAACCCCTCGGCCGTCGGTCGTGCCATGCCCGTGCTGGTCTTCGGCAACGGGGCCTGCGCGCACACCAACGGGAGCGAGGTGATCCAGGCGCTGACGTTCATCGCGGCCCGCGGGTTCGTCGTGGTGGACACCGCGTCCGTCGACGGCTCACCGAACGGGGTGCAGAGCGGGTCCCCGATCCCGTCGTTGCTGACCGACGGGATCGGCTGGGCAGAGCGGGAGAACGCCCGCACCGGCTCGCCGCTCTACCAGCGCCTCGACCTGTCCAGGGTCGCCGCCGCCGGCCATTCCTGCGGCGGCCTGGAAGCGCTGGTCGCCGCTCAGGACCGGCGGGTCAGGAGCGTCGTGTCGCTGGACAGCGGGTTCTTCGCCGACGGCTCGTTCGGATACCCGCGCTCGGAGCTCTCCAAGTTGCACACCCCGGTGATGTTCCTGGACGGCGGGCCCTCCGACATCGCCTACGACAACACCCGGGCCAACTACGACCTGGCCCAGGTGCCGGCCGTGCTGGCCGAGCAGCCGCAGGCCGGGCACGTCGGATTCATCACCGGCGCCCAGATGAGCGAAGGCATGACCGCGGTGGTCCAGTTCCTGGACATGACGCTCAACGACAACGCCACGGCTCGGTCGTACATCCTGGGGCCCTCGGGCCTGGCGGCCAGGGCCCCCTGGACGGTCCGCAGCAAGAACTTCTGATCCCGGACGGAGGCGTGCGGCCGGGCCGCACGCCTCTGCCGATCGAGTGACCGTGTCAGGCGCGGGCGTGCCGGCCCGCGCCGACCAGTTCTGGCTCCGCCGCGGCGGGCTCGCCGTCCTCCTCGTGCCCCTCGATCGACAGGTTCGGCAGGATCCGGTCGAGCCAGCGCGGGATCCACCAGTTGAGCCGGTCGAGCAGCACCATCGTGGCGGGCACGAGGAAGCCCCTGATCAGGGTCGCGTCGACGGCGATGGCCACGGCCAGCCCGACGCCGAACACCTTGACCAGAGGGTCGGGGTAGGCGATGAACGCGGTGAACACCGCCACCATGATCAGGGCGGCCGAGGTGATGACGCGGCCGGTGGACCCCAGTCCCTCTGCCACCGCGCTCCGGTTGTCCCCGCTGCGCGAGTAGGCCTGCCGTACGGAGGTCAGCAGGAAGACCTCGTAGTCCATCGACAGGCCGAACAGCACGGCGAACAGCATGAGCGGCACGTACGTGTCGATGGGCACCGAGAAGAACAGCGTGGCGAGGTAGGACCCCTCGGCCGAGGGCGGGGGGTCCATGCCGACCAGGCGGCTGCCCAGGCCATGGGAGAACACCACGGCCAGGGCGCCGAAGGCGGCGCCGAGCGAGACGAGGTTCATCACCGCCGCCTTGATCGCGACCAGGGGCGCGCGGAAGGCCAGCAGCAGGAGCAGGGCGCTGAGCAGCACGACGATGCCGACGACCAGCGGCGTCCTGCCCATGATGCGGTCGCCCGCGTCTGCCAGTCCGGCCACCTGGCCGCCGACGTGGACGTGCGCCCCCGGCACCTCGATGGCCCGCACCCGTTTCACCACGTCGAGGGCTCGCGGGTCGCTCGGGGCGTAGTCGGGGACGGCCTGGATGAGCACGGAGCGGCCGTCCTCGTTGACCTTCGGCGGGGCGACGAACGCGATGCCCTCGGTGTGCTCCACCCGCTGCCGCAGCACCTGCACGACCGGATCGGGCGGGGTCGAGTCGGCGATCTTCTGGTCCAGTTCGGCCACGGCGATGAGTCCGCCGTTGGCCCCCGGGCCGAAGCCCGCCTCGATCAGCTCGTACGCCCGCCGGGACGGGGTGCCCTTGTCGCCGTACCCGTTGTCGAGCGGACCGAGCGTGATCGTGGCGGCCGGGGCGGCGAGCGCCGCCAGCACGACCACGGTGACCGCCAGCACCCGCCAGGGGCGGCGCGCCACCCAGGCGCCCAGCTTGGCCCAGCCGGTGGCCGGGCCGTCGCGGCGGGCGGCGTGCCCGGCGAACGGCAGCCGCAGCGCGTTGATCCGGTGCCCGAGCAGGCCGAGCAGCGCCGGCACCAGCGTGATCGAGGTGAGCACGGCGCACACGACCGACACGCCGGTGATCCAGCCGAGCGTGCGCAGCAGCGGGAACCCGGCGAACATCAGCGCGCTCAGCGCGATCACGACCGTGCCGCCGGCGAACAGCACGGCCCCGCCCGACGAGGCCGCCGTACGCCGGACCGCCTCATGGACCTGCACACCCTCGGCCAGCAGCGTCCGGTGCCGCGACAGCAGGAACAACGCGTAGTCGATGCCGACGCCGAGGCCGATCATCGTGGCCAGGATCGACGCGGTCGAGGGCACGTCCACCACGTGCCCGAGCAGCGCGATGAGGCCGAGCCCGACGCCGATGCTGATCAGCGCGGTGAAGATCGGCACGAGCGCGGCGACCAGCGTCCCGAAGGCGAACAGCAGCACCAGCAGCGCGAAGACGACGCCGGCGATCTCGCTGGCACCGGTCTTGATCTGCTTGTCCGCGGGCGTGGAGCTGTCGGAGGGGACGACCTCGATGCCCGCCCGCACGGCCGGCGCGGCGGCGGCGACGAGCTGCTCCGAGGTCTGGGCGAGCTTGGTGGTGTCCTGCCCCTTCAGCCGTACGGTGATCATCCCGATCCGCAGGCTGGACGACATGCCGCCCATGCGGTACGGCGTGTCCACCTCGGCGACGTGCGGCGTGCGCCGCAGGGCGTCCATCGACCGCTCGACGGCCTGTTTGCGAGACTTGTCGATCAGCGTGCCGTTCGCCGTGTAGAGAACGAGCTGCACCGTCCCGCCGGGGTCATATCCCGGTCCGAAGCCCTCGCGCATGAGCTCGTGCGCCCGCTGCGCGTCGGTGCCGGGGATCGACACGTTGTTGTTGACCGGCCGGCCCCACACCAATGTGCCCGCCGTCAGCAGGCCCGCCGCCAGCACCCACAGGGTCAGCACGATCCAGCCGTGGCGTGCGCACCATCCGCCGAGCCGCCCCAGAAGCCCGCTCATCGTCGTCCGTCCCGGGTAGCATGTCCTCGCGACCGTCCTGTACGGCCGTACAAAACGAGGGTAAAAGGAATTGATCGGCGGGCGAGCGGCGCGCCGGAAAATGAGACGATGACCACACTCGACCAGGGCAACGCGACCCGGTCCCGGATCCTGGCCGCGGCCCGCGACCTGTTCGCCGAGCGGGGATACGCCGCCGTGTCGCTCGCCGACATCGCGGCGGCGGTCGGCCTGACCAAGACGGCGGTCGCCTACCACTTCCATCCCAAGGACCGGCTTGCGGCCGAGATCATCGCCCCGGCCGCCGACGACCTGCTCGCGCTGCTCGGCGGCGAGTTCTCCGGCCACCGGGAGTTCCTGCGCGCGTTCACCGCGTTCGCCGTACGGCACCGCGCGGTGATCCGGCTGCTCACCGAGGACATCGGCGGCGCCGACAGCGCCCCTCCCGGATCCCCGGGCGAGGCGATCAGGGAGTTCGGCCGGGAGTTGTTCGTTCGCCTGGCCGGGCCCGACCCCTCCCCCGGCACCCGCGTACGCGCCTGGGCCGCCCTCGGCGCGGTGCAGTCCGGTGTGGTGAAGACCATGGACGTGCCCGCCGACGTGGTCGAGGAGACCCTGACCGCCGCCGCCGTGGCCGTGTTCGAATCTTGATATACCGACCCCCTTGCGATCACTCTCAGAGCGCGTCACATTTCGTGTGAACGTTCAACCTTTCCGCCGCGTCCTTAGCAGACACCAGCGGGACGGATGCGAAGGGAGTGACGGCCAGCCGTGGACGTACCGGCCGTCGGGGAGGGCCGCGCGGGCGCGCTCGGCCAGGTGGTCTCGGCCCTTTCGAAGACGCCGCGGACCGTCCTCGTCCTCGGCGAGCCCGGCATCGGGAAGACCCATCTGCTCGGTGAGGCCGCGGCGCGGCTGAAGGGCTTCCGCGTGCTCCGCGGCCAGGCCCGCGAACTGGACGGCGGGCGCGCCTACGCCCCGCTCGTCGAGGCGCTCGGGGCGTTGGGCGGCGAGGCGGCCGGCGTCCTGACCGACCTGCTCGACGCGATGGACCAGGCCGCGCTCGGGCACCCGGCCGCCGCACCCGGCGCGATGGCCGCCCGGCTGCTGGAGTCGCTGCCCGGCCCCACCCTCCTCGCCATCGACGACCTGCACCTGGCCGACGCCGACACGCTGAGCGTGCTGCGGGCCCTGCCACGCCGCCACGGCGCCGTCGCGATCCTCGGCACCGCCCGCCACCCTCCCCCCGCTCGACGTGGACCTGTCGATCCGGCTCCAGCCGCTGTCCATGACCGAGGTCGCCGACCTGGTCACCACGCTGCTCGGCCGTACGCCGAGCGACACCGTCCTGCGGCGGATCCACCTCGCGAGCCGGGGCAACCCGTGGTTCGTGCAGGAGGCCGTACTGGCCCTGGTGCAGGGCGGCGCCGTACGCTCGGCGGATCCGGGGGCGCGGCGCGGCGCGATCCTGAGCCGGCTGTTCCAGCGCGACCGGGGCGGACGCGACCTCGCCCGCGTGCTGGCCGCGCTGTCGCGCACGAGGGAGGCCGCCGACCTCCCCGCGCTCGCCGAACTGGCCGGGCTCGATCCGGACCAGGCCGAGCGCGCCTTCGAGGCGCTGGTCAGGGACGGCGTGGTCACCAGGAACGGCGACGGCTACGCGCTGGCGCACCCGCTGGTGGCCGAGGCGCTCTACGACGACCTCGGTGCCTCCGGCCGGCGCGAGGTGCACCGCCGCATCGCCGACCTGCTCGAACGCGAGGGGCTGACCGGGACCAGGCGGGTCCTGGAGTGGGCCACGCACATGGCCGAGGCCGGGCCGCCCGCCGAAGCCCTGCCCGCCGTGCTGCGCGCAGCCGAGCTGACCCGCTGGACCGCGCCGCTGTCGGCCGCGCACTGGTACGGCAAGGCCGCCGAGCTGTCCCCCGAGCCCGGCGGGCTGCTGGCCAGGCAGGCTCTCGCCTATTGGAAGGGCTCGCGGCCCGCGCTGGCGCTGAACTCGGCCCAGCGCGCGGTCGCCGCGCTGCCCTTCGGACGCCGCCGCACCCGTGCCGCGTATACCGCGGTCGGCGCGGCCCACGCGATGGGGTGGTACGAGGTGGCCCTCGACGTGGCCCGCCGCCAGATCCCCAGGGCCGACGACGCCTCGGCGTTGCTCGCCCAGCAGGCGCTGGTCAGCGCGGAGATGGGCCGCCCCAGCAGGGAGGCCGCCCGACGGGCATGGGAGGGCCTGGCCGACTGCCCGCCGCAGGACCGCGCGACCACGGTCGGATATCTCGCCCTTCACGCGCTCGTGCGGGGCGACTGGGCCGAGACGGGGCGGGCGATCGACGACCTGCTCACCTTCGCCGCCGCGCTGCCGCCGGCGCCCGGCTCGCGTCGCTGGAGTCGGCGGCGCACGTGCTGGCGATCGCCGGGCTGCGTTCCCGCGCCGTCGAGGTGCTCGACCAGGCCGAGCAGATCCACCGCGGCCTCGGCTGGCACGACATCGCCGGACAGCACGTGCGGACCATGGCCGTGATCCGGCGGATGGGCGGCGAGTGGACGCGGGCGCTGGAGGAGATCGCGGTCGCGGGCCGGGCCCTGGCCGAGGCGGGCCTGCTGGAGAACCTCGCCCTGCTGCGCAACATGGAGCTGGACATCCTGCTCGACCAGGGCAGGCTGGACGATGCCGCCCGGGTCCTCGCCGAACCTCCGCCCGGCTCCGCGTTGCAGCAGGGCATGCGCTGCGTGTTCCGCGCACGCCTGGTGCTCGGCCGGGGCGACATCGTGGCCGCGCGGCGCGAACTCGACCGCGCCCTCGCGTACGAGGTGCCCGAGGTGGTGCACCGGGCCCTGGCGGTCAAGGTGCTGGTGATGGGAGCGGCGGGCGACGACGCCGGCTGCCGGGCGGCGGCCTCCCGGCTGGACGATCAGTCGGCGAACGGCACCCCCCGTGCCCGGCTCGCCGCCGACCTCGCGGTGGGCTGGGCGTTCCGGGACCGCGCGCGGACGGGCGCGGCGCTGGAGCGGGCCCGCGCCGACGGCCTTCCGTTCGAGGAGGCCCGGGCCCGGCTGGTCCTCGGCGCGCTCGGCGACACGATGCAACTCCCCCGCGCGCACGCGATCTTCACCCGGCTCGGCGCGGCGCCCTGGGCGGCACTGTCCGAACGCCGCCTGCGGGAGGCCGGACTGGTCCCCGAACCGGCGAGCCGCCTCACCCCCGGCGAGCGCCGCGTCATCGAACTGGTCGCCGACGGGTTGAGCAACCCTCAGATCGCCGAGGAGCTGCACTACAGCCGCAAGACCGTGGAGGTCTATCTGACCCGCGTCTACGCGAAGACCGGCCTGCGGTCGCGCGTCGAACTCGCCCTGGCCGTCGAACGCGGCGAGCTGTGAAGCGGTTGTGGCTCCACGTTTGTGCTGGTGGGGGCTTGGATCGATAGTGTGTTCGAGATAGGCTTGGGGCAGCCGTTAGAGGTGAGCTTAGTAGGCGGGCCGTCGGTGGCCGTACGCCGTGTGTTGAGCCGAGTCTGCGTGAAGGAAGTCCCGGTCCGGGCGGCCGGGAACCGTTCAGTCGCCTTCGTCTCCGCTCCCGGGGGTCACCGTGTCCGCGCCGCAATCGCCGCCCGTTCTCGCGCGGCCGTCCTCTCGTAGTGGGGGCGGGGCGCCGGCGGCGATTCCCGAGGGCCTGGCGGCGATCCCGCCGGGGGCCGAACTCGCGCAGATGCTGGCCGCCATCGACGTGGAGCGAGTATCGGGGTTTGACACCGTCGAGGTGCTCAAGGCCGCCTACCGCCAGTCCTGCCACGACCGCGCGCGGTTCCTGCACGCACTGCTGGAGGTCGGGCTGCGCGAGCAGTTCACCGGCGACAGCGTGGTCCGTCTGGAAGTGCCTGACGAGTTCGCTCCCGATGAGGCGCGGGCCGCGCTGGCCTGGTCCCGCCGCCGGGCGGACTCGGCGTTCGATCTGGCGTGGAACCTGCACCGCCGCCTTCCTGTTCTCGGCGAGGCGATGCTGGCGGGTGAGCTGGACGAGCCGCGGGCGGTGGCCTTCATCCGCTGGACGAGCGGTTTGACCGACGCCCAGGCCGGCTGGGTCTGCGAGCATCTGATCAGTCGCGCCCCGACCTGGACGGTGGGAGAGCTGATCGAGCACATCCAGCGTCTGGTGCTGGCCATCGACCCCGATTGGGCGGAGAAGCGCTACAGGGAGGCGGTGCGCAGACGCCGCGTGGTCGGCATGCGCAACGACGACGGCACCGCGACGGTTTCGGGTCTGGATCTGCCGCTTGATCGGGCGGTGGCCGGTTGCGAGCGCATCGACGATCTGGCCCGCGCCTGCAAGCGTGCCGGGGACCACCGCACCCTCGACCACATCCGAGCCGACCTCTTCCTCGGCAGCCTGGACGGCAGCTTCGAGGGCCTGTCCGACGCCGAGATCGTCGCCCACGTCCGCACCCACCCTTTCGTAGACGCCGCCCCCTCCGACGCCCCAGCCGAGTCCTCTGACATCCGCCCCGGAGACCCGATCACCAAGCCGATCACGGAGCCGAGCGTCGAGCCCGTCGACAACGCCGCCGACGGGCGAGATGACGAGCCCGACCACTTGGCCGATGACGAGCCCGATCACGCGGCCGATCACGCGGCGACGACAAGGCCGACGACGCGATCGACGGCGAGATCCCTGACGAGCCCCGCAGCGCGAGGCGCCCTCATACCCGAAACCGGACACGCCCGGGGCCTGGCAGTGAGGCCGGCGACCCGACCGGCGCTGGACCCCACGGCGAAGCGGGCGGCGCGGCACCCGACGAGGCATGCGGAGGGACCGGGCAAGACCACCCACAGCAACACGGACGCGAGCCCAGGCAGGAACCCCGACACGACCGGGGACACGATCACGGGCAGGGGCTGAGACAGCGGCTTGGGCCTGCCGATGGGCGACCCCTCACGGAGCAGACGTCGGCACAGCCGTCATCGGCCCAGGCGTCGGCACAGACACGGGCGGCACAGGCTGGACAGTCATCGGCGCAGACACGGTCGGCACAATCATCGGCAGTGGTGGCGCGTCGTCGGCCCAGGCATGGATGTGGTCCTGGTCGGTCCGGGTGGCGGGCATGCGGCAGCCCGGCCAGGAGCAGACCCGGCCCCGAATCTGGACGTATCGGCGTAAGGCCGC
>NZ_MWJN01000184.1:0-8244 GCF_002027145.1 Microbispora sp. GKU 823
CCATCTTCAACTACGCCACCCAATCCCTGGGCGGCGCCGTCACCGTCAACCGCTTCGACCTCACCACCCCGTAACACAACTCCCGCGCGCTACTCGGCGGCCCGGCGGTAGGTGTTCACCTGCACGCCGGTGCCGCCGGTGGCCGTGGAGACCAGTTCGAACCTCTGCCGCAGGCCGTCGGCCGGGAAGATCGTCTTACCGCCGCCGAGGATCACCGGCATGACGATCAACCGGAGTTCGTCGACCAGGCCCTCGTGCAGGAGGGTGCGCACGAGGCTCGGGCTCCCCATGACGACCAGATCGCCGTCGCCCGTGTCCCGCAGTTCGCGGATGCGGGCGACGGCCTCGTCGCCGGGGATTCGCGTGGTGTTCCAGGTCAGCTCGTCGTCGCTCAGGGTCTCCGACACCACGTACTTCGGCATCGCGTTCAACCGGTCGGCGAACGGGTCACCGGCCCGCGCAGGCCACGCGGCGGCCATGTTCTGCCAGGTGCGGCGGCCGTAGAGCAGCCCCTCCGCCTTGCTCACCGTCTCGTCGAAGGCGCCGCCGACGACCTCCGGGTCGAAGAACGGGTGCGACCAGCCGCCGTGCGCGAAGCCGCCGTCCCTGTCCTCCTCGGGACCGCCCGGCGCCTGCACGACGCCGTCCAGGCTCATGAACTCGGTGACCACGATGCGCATGGCGCTCTCCTCTGTGTCTGCCGACGCCGTCGTCGGCTCCGTCGTGGTCCCCACGGTAGCCTCCGATAAAATTAATTGTCAAGAAAGCTGGATTGTTCGGCCCTACTTACCTGGCCAGAGCACGTGAGACGACCGTCTCGGCGGGCCGGCCGAGCACCCGTTCGAGGTCGTCGGTCCGCTGTTCGAGCATCCCCGCGCGGATCTGCGCGTTGATCCAGCTCATCGGGCCCGGCCCGGCGTCGGGCACCTCGCGGTAGGGCACGCCGAGCGCCTCGGCCACCTCGGGATAACTCCACAGGGGCCCGGTGAAGTCGTACGCCCGGCCCAGATGCCCCTCGCCGGTCAGCACGTTGGCCGCCGCCTCGGCGAGATCCGACCGGAAGGCCGTGTTCAGGCCGCGCCCGCCGGTGCTGCTGGTGATCTCGCCCTCGACGACCCGCGGGACGAACGCGTCGCTGTAGAAGGGGTGGCGCAGGAACGTGTACGGCAGGCCGCTGCGGAGTATGGCCTGCTCGGTGGCGTGGTAGGCCTCCGTCATGCCGGTCGCGCCGGTGCCGGCCCCAAGGAAGCTGGTGAAGACGACCGCGCCGACGCCGGCCTCCTTCGCGGCGGTCACCGCGTTGAGGTGCTGCCCGATCCTGCGGGTGGTGTCGAGCTCAGGAGAGGAGATCAGGAGGAGACGGGCGGCCCCGTCGAACGCCTCGCGCAGACTCGCCGGGTCGTCGTAGTCACCGCGCCGTGTCGGCACGCCCTCGGGCGCGCGGCCGGGGTCGCGCACCGCGGCCACCACCTCCGTACGGGTGCGCAGGTGGTCGATGACGAGGCGGCCGAACGCGCCGGAGGCGGCCGAGATCACGATCATCGGGCAAGTGAACCGCCTGCCGTCGCCACCCTGCCACTGCTTTTCGGGCGGAAGCGGGCGCGGTAGTCGTCCCAGTCCCAGGTGGACAGGAAGGCCGCCGCGGCCGTCCGGCCGTTGCGGTAGAGGTGCTGCTTCTGCCGTTCGTCGAGGTCGAAGTCGACGACTCCCACGCCCTCGGTGTCGACCTGGATGGTGCGGGCCCTGACCCAGGGCTGGTCCAGGTACGTCTGGTCGTGGCCGACGATCGCGGTCCCGACCAGGGACGTCAGCAGCCGCAGGGCGGGCAGGTGGGGAGCCCCGACGAGCGGCAGCCTGAGCGTGTCCTCCCGGAACGCGGGGAGCAGCTTGACCCCGAACGTGGGCCAGCGCGGCTGCTCCCCGTCCTGCCGGTCGAGCGTGTCGATGGGGAAGTTGGACAGCACGCCGCCGTCCACCAGGGTCGACACCAGCCCGGTGCCGGAATCGGTGATCGTGACGGGCTCGAAGAAGAAGGGGATCGACATCGAGGCGCGGACGGCATCGGCCACCCGCTGCCTGCCCGGTTCCGCCACGCCGTAGACGCTCCGGTAGTCCCACGGCAGGCGCACCAACCGGCCCAGGGTGACGTCCGTGGCCGTCACCACCAGGCTGTAGCGCTGGTCCTCGCCCATCCAGGGCGCCGGGTCGTCGAGCGCCAGGTCGTCGAACGTCTCGACGCCGAGGTCGGCCAGCTCGTTCCCCAGCCACTCCCGCAGGTGGTCGCCCTCGAACACACCCCGTTCGAACAGCAGGGACAGCAGCGAGAACCCCCTGCCGACCCACGGGACGCGTTCCACGGCGGACGCGTCCCTGAACCTGCGGTAGTCGACGCCGAACAGGAGCTCGCGCATGCGCTCCGGCGGCATCCCGGCCGCGGCCAGCGCTCCCACCACCGCCCCCGCGGAGGTCCCGGCGACCCGGTGCCGGCGGCCCGCCCGAACCGGTAGCCGGCCGCGTGCAGTTCGTGCAGCGCCCCGACCAGGGCCACACCCTTGACCCCGCCGCCCTCCAGCACCAGGTCGGCCCGCCTGTCCACCCCGGCCATCGGCACCAGCCCTTCTTCCGACCGTCCTCACCCGGATCTACCGCGCTCGGACGACCCGGGCCCCGGCGCCGCGCCAGTGCGGGGTGAACCGTCACTCCTCCTTGTCCTGCGGATACCAGCGCAGTTCGATGACGTTGCCGTCGGGGTCCTTCACGTAGACCGAGGTGGCGACGCCGCGGGCCCCGAACCGGGGACCGGGGCCGTCGATGACGGTCAGGGCGCCGGAGTCGACGACCTCCTGCCAGTCCAGCGGCTCGACGACCAGGCAGAAGTGGTCGACGTTCGACTCGCCGCGGGAGCCGCGCAACAAGTCGATGATCGTGTCCGGCGACACCCGCACCGAGGGGAACGGCGCCTTGCCGGCCCTCCACTCGTCGACCCGCACCGGCTCCAGGCCGAGGACGTCGCAGTAGAACGCCAGCGACCGCTCAACGTCCTCCACGGTCAGCACCAGATGGTCGAAGCCCTTGACCCGCATGTTCGTTGTGCTCATGCATCCAACGATGGCCGATCACGCCCCGTCGTGCGGGCCGCGGCCGACGTGAACCTTCCGCGTGGCGCATCCGAAAAGGTGGTATCGGCACTTTAGGATCACCCGTAAATCCGTGGCCCCCTGCACGGCTCCCGGAGTTCACGCACGGTTCAGCCGGTCTCGCAAAGGTGCCTTTCGTAGCCGGAGCCGGCTTTCCGGCGGGACGCGAAAGGGCACCACATGAGCGAGGGGCACGTACACCCCCACCCCCACCCCCACACGCATGACCACGACCACGGGCACTCCGACCCCGGCCCCGTCGTGGACATGACGGTCGCGGACGAGGAACTGTCGCCGGACCAGCTCTCCCGCCGCCAGATGTTCCGGCGGGCCGGGCTGCTCGGCGCCGGTCTCACCGCGGCGGGCGTGCTGGGCGCCCCCGGCCAGGCCGCCGCGGCGAGCACCGCGACGGCCGCGGCGAGCGCGAGCCGAAGGACGGCTTCCTGTGGCTCGCGGGCGACCACCACATCCACACCCAGTACAGCTCCGACGGCATGTACCGGGTCATCGACCAGGTGCGGCACGCCAACGCGTACGGGCTCGACTGGATGGTCATCACCGACCACGGGAGCGCGACGCACGCCAAGATCGGCGTGGAGAAGGTCAACCCCGACATCGTCGCGGCTCGCGACGCGGTCAAGGACACCCTCGTCTTCCAGGGCCTGGAGTGGAACATCCCCGCCGCCGAGCACGGCACGGTGTTCGTCGCACCGGGACGCGGCGAGGTCGCGACGCTGAAGGAGTTCGAGAACTCCTTCGACGGCTCGGTCAAGAACGCCACGGCGAGCACCCCGCAGAACGAGGCCCTCGCCATCGCTGGCCTCAACTTCCTGGCCGACGCCGTCAGGCGCCGCCGCATCCCCGACGCGCTGTTCCTGGCCAACCACCCCGCGCGCAAGGGCATCGACTCGCCGCACGAGATCCGCGCCTGGCGCGACACCGCGCCGGGTATCGCGGTCGGCAT
This sequence comes from Microbispora sp. GKU 823, assembly GCF_002027145.1. Taxonomy (NCBI): domain Bacteria; kingdom Bacillati; phylum Actinomycetota; class Actinomycetes; order Streptosporangiales; family Streptosporangiaceae; genus Microbispora; species Microbispora sp. GKU 823. The sequence goes on from NZ_MWJN01000184.1 coordinate 4,102, forward strand.
GGAGGGCGCGCCGGGCCACCAGGCCGCCGGCATCCCCAAGCCCAACGGAGCCGGCTCCGGCCGCGGCTACTACGACAACAGCCCGAGCGCCGACTCCTTCCCCGGCTACCCGGCGGAGAGCTACCGGACCTTCGGCGGCTTCGACTGGATGACCGCGACCGTCGGCGGCCTGTGGGACAGCCTGCTCGCCGAGGGCAAGCCCTGGTGGATCACCGCCAACTCCGACTCGCACACGATCTACGCCGACACCAGCGACCGCGGGCCGAACAGCGACTTCAACGCCAACGGCCGATACGAGGACCCGATCTACAACGGCGTGCACAACCTGTCCAACGGCGACTTCTGGCCCGGCTACTACAGCCGCACCCACGTCGGCGCGACCGGGTTCTCCTACGGCTCGGTCATGGACGGCATCCGCCAGGGCCGCATCTGGGTGGACCACGGCGGCCTGATCAGCGGCCTCGTCGTCCGCGCTCGGGCGCGCGGCAACAGCGGCGTCACGCTCGGCGACACCCTGTATGTCCGCCAGGGCGCCCAGGTCGAGGTGGCCATCCAGATCACTCTGGCGAACCGGCCCAACTGGGCGCAGTTCATCCCCACGCTGGCCCGCGTGGACGTCATCCAGGGCGACGTGACCGGCCCGGCCTCCGACAAGGACGTGTTCACCACCCCGAACACCAAGGTCGTCCAGTCGTACGAGGTCGGGAAGAATACCGGCACCGTCACCTTCACCTACCAGGTGGGGGCCGTCGACCACCCCGTCTACGTGCGGCTGCGCGGCACCGACGGCAACCGTGTCGCCCCCGGCCTGCTCGGCGCGTCGGTGGACCCGCACGGCCCGGCCATGGACGTGCCCGGCGACGCGGACCCCTGGAAGGACCTGTGGTTCTACAGCAACCCGATCTGGATCGTGCCGCGCCGATGATCCTGGGTTTCGACGACGGATCCCGTACGGTCGCGGGGGCCGAGCACCTTCTCCACCAGGTGGTGGAGGCGCTCGGCTCGCCGGCCGGGGTGATCGGCTGCACCCATTTCGTCCGCAGCGGCGAACTACCGCACGTCGCCTGCTCTCTGGCCCTGCCCGGCACGGCCCACCTCGACCCTGCCCGCCTCGACCCGGACCTACTCCCCGAGGGGGTCCTGACGGCGGAGGGCGCGGCGCTGGCGGCGGCGGAGCACGCGGCCCGCGACGGCGGGCGCGTGGTGCTGTTCCCCGGCCGCGACGATCTGCCGGGCACGCTCACCGTCGGCGACCTGCTGGCCCGTACGGCGATCGACCGGGTCCTCGTGCTCGCCCAGCCGGAGCCTCCGGCCGAGGACGTGGTCCTGGTGACCAACGACCACGTACGCCCGGTCTGGCGGGACGGGCTGATGACCCTGCTCGCCATGCCGGCGCCTGGCGGACGCATCGCCCCGGCCGAGGTCCCGAACCCCACCCCCTGCTGCGCCGACCATGTCTGAATGACTGATTCGGTATAGGCCCTTCTGTACCAGGTTGCGGTTGCGGTAGAAGATCACTCGTACCATTTCTCCTCCTTTCGAGGTACACGTGAGAAAGACTCTGCGAGTGGCCGCGGCCCCGATGTTCGCCGCCGCCTTCGTCCTCGCCGCCCTGTCCGCTCCCGCGAACGCCGACACCACCGACGGCACGACCGAGAGCGACGCCGAGATCGCCCAGGAGTGGCAGACCGCCTGGGACACCTACCACTTCACCGACACCACCCCGCCCGCGCCCGGCTCGGGCCGGAGCCGGGTCACGAACAGCATCTCCGTCGACATCGACGCGCCGATGCCGTCGACCTTCTACAAGTACTCCGACTTCAACAACCACATCGGCAAGAACCCGTTCCTGAAGCGGGTCGTCACGCACAAGGAGTGGTGGACGCCCCCCGCGCTCTACCGCAACCTCACGGCGATCGAGGAGATCCCGTACGAGGGCACGATCGTGGTCAGCAAGACCCACGCGCAGCAGCGCCTCCACGCGGACGGGTTCTACTACGAGACCGACAGCTGGTCGCAGCCCAACGTGGTCACGCACCAGAAGATCGACTTCACGCCGCTGCCCGGCGGGAAGACCCGGGTCACGGAGAACCTCACCTTCGAGGCGGACTCCTCGCTGATCGACTTCGTCGCCACGAACGGCACCGCCTCGCACCAGCAGTTGCAGACGGCCCTCAAGCAGGCGATCGAGAGCGGCGAGCTCTGATCCTCGGGCATCACTGAAACGGGCGTCTTCCGTGAGGGAGACGCCCGTCTCGTGTCAGTGCCCCCTGCCGCTGCCTCTGCTCTCCTCGGCCGCCAGGGTCTGGTTGATCGAGCAGTTCTTGATCCCGTTCGTGCAGTTGCCGCTGAGGGAGTCGGTGAAGACGCTGACACTCGACACCTGTTGAGTGCCGGCGAAATCGACGGCGCTGTTGCCCGCGGGAGCGTTCACGTTGCGCTTGCCCGTGTTGAGCTGAAAGGGCGGACTGCTGATCGTCGGCGCATTGGCGGTGTTGATACCGGCCGTGTGCTGCGTGCCGCCACCGCCGTCGTCACCGAACCCGCCGCCGAATCCACCGCCGAACCCGGCGAGACGGGCGCCGATACGGGCACCGCCGTGACCGTGGCCCTTGCCCTTCTTCCCCTTGCCCTTCTTGCCCTTCTTGGCCTGGCCGCCGTGGCCGCCCTGGCCGTGCCCGCCCTGTCCACCCTGACCGTGCGGGCCGTGGCCGACGGCCGGGGCAGGCGCCGCCAGTGCCCGCGGCGCCGCCGCGACGCTCGGCATCACGATGAGGAGCGCGGCGACGGCCAGACGCCGGGCGGACAACGCCACGACGCGGGATCTCCCTGCCCTGTTGTCGCCCATCCGATCCACACCTGCCTTCACTTCGGGACACAAGCGACGCATCCGGCTCATACCCCGCGCTTCGTCCCTCTTCTCCCGAAGTGCGATGTGCTGTGCGGTTGCTGATCCCTTCTTTGCGCTACGCGCGCCCACCTCGGTCAGATGGTGGCGATGGCGGTGAGCACGTCGAGCCTGGCCGCGCGGCGGGCCGGCAGCAGCCCGGCCAGCAGGCCGGCGACGGCGGCCACGGCGACGACCAGCAGGAGCGGACCGACCGGCAGCGTGAGCGTGGCCTCGGTGGTGCGGCCCAGCGCGGTGACCGTGCCCGCGGCGAAGGCGACGCCCAGGCCGATCCCGGCGACGATCGCCAGCGCCGCGACGAGGACCGCCTCACCACGGATCATCCAGCGCATCTGGGCCCCGGTCATGCCGACCGCCCGCAGCAGCCCGAGCTCCCTGGTCCGCTCGATGATGGACAGGGCGAGCGTGTTGGTGATGCCCATCAGCGCGATCAGGACGGTGAGCATCAGCAGCGCGGTCACCAGCCCCAGGACCTGGTCGATCATCGCGTTCCGCCCGGCGACGGCCGCCGCCTGGTCGCGCACCTGTGCGGTCGGGGCGTCGGCGAGGGCCCGTTCGATGGCCTTCCTCGCGTCCGCGTCGCGCACTCCGTCGGCCACCTTGACGAAGACGCTCGCGTCGACGTGCTCACGGTAGTTCCGCTCGAAGGTGTCCAGCGAGATGACGTAGCCGGTCGACAGCGCCTGGGCGTCCCGGTCGCGTAGCAGGCCGACCACCGGAAGGCGCCGGGTCCCGGTGCGGGAGAACGTCATCGCCAGGGTGTCGCCGACCTTGAGGTGCCGCTCCCTGGCGACGTTCGCGGCCAGGACGACCCCGCCGCCCGCGACGGCGTCCAGGCGTCCCGCGACCATGTGGAGCGAGGTGACGCGGGGCAGCGTGACCGGGTCGACCGCGGTGAGCGCCTCGGTCGACCGGCCGTCCTTCCAGTGGCCGTAGCGCAGCCGGGAGGCCACCGCGACCTGCGGCAACTCGCTGACGTGGTGGTAGGCGTGCGCGGGCAGCCCGCCCAGCATCTCGTTGCGGGCGCTCTCCACCACGTAGTCGGCGGTGATCACCTCGGTGTACGACCGCGCGGTCGAGTCCTTGATCGAGGTCCCCAGCACGGTCGTGAAGCTGATGAGCGCGAGGCCGAAGGCCAGGGCCAGGGCGGTCGCGGAGGTGCGCCGGGGCGCCCGCGCCGCGACGTCGCGCGCCAGCCGTCGGGGACGCGCGCGCCGAGCGGCCGCCCGAGAGCG
>NZ_MWJN01000185.1:0-8153 GCF_002027145.1 Microbispora sp. GKU 823
TCGTATCCGGCGTCCACGTGCCGGATGACGCCCATGCCGGGGTCGTTGGTCAGCACCCGCCGGATCTTCTCTCCCGCAGCCCGAACAGCCCAAATCCGGGTAAGGCCGTCCAGCCGCGCCCGGCTCTATCCGCACGACACGGAGCGTCTGCGGGGTGCGCCGCGGTGCTCCGGCTTAGGGTCTGATCATGCGGCGATGGGACAACGACGAGCGTCTCACCGGGATCGCGGACGCCTCGGCGATGGAGCCACAGGTGTCCGCCCTGCTCGACGCGATGGCACGAGACGGTTGGGTGACGGAGGAACCCGAGGTGCATCTGCTTCCCCACCTGCGCCGCGCGTGCGGGTCGGAGTGGCTGCTGACCGGTGAGCGCCTGCTCGACGACGGTGTGTACGAGGTGACGGTGTCGCTTGCCGGAGACAGGGAGGGCGTCCACGTGCTCCGCGACGTGATCCGGCTGCTGTCGGCGATCGCCGAGACCGTCTTCTTCGTACGGCAGGCCGCGCCGGGCGTGTTCGAGTGCGTGACCGGAATGCTCGACGGCGACCCGCCCGGCTTCAAGAGCCACGGCCATATGGTCCGCCTCATCGTGACCTGAGACCGGCGGGACCCCCGCCTCAGGCGGCGGGGACGGTCTTCTTCTCCCCCGGGACCGGCGTCGGTATGGTCGCCGCGTGCCTGCGGCGCCACGGGATGGCCGCGATCAGCACAGGGAACAGCACCAGCGAGCTGATCGCCCAGGGCGCGTGCAGCTCGCCCCACTTCGGCCCGCTGAACTGCGTGAGCACGATGTATCCGATCGCGGCCCACAGCGTGCTGCCGAGGATCGCCGGCCAGGCCCAGCGGGTGGGCCGGGCGACCAGGAACGGCATGAACCACAGCAGATACTGCGCGCCGAGGCGCGGAGTGAAGATCATGAAGGCCAGCAGGATCGCGATCGTGACGTCGACCGGGTCGGCCTTACGCCACCAGACGAGGCAGGCGACGATCGCGGCGTAGATGAGGTATTGGCCGATCCTGGCCGGGAGCGGGTCGAGGTTCCAGTTGCCGCCGCTGACCAGCGCGGTCCAGCCCCAGTCGCCCGTGATCGGACGGACGTCGCTGGGCCGCAGCCCGATGGTGTTGAGCACCTCGGGCAGTTGCCGCCACTCCGTCCAGCCGCCGATCGGGAGCGTCAGCAGGAAGAACACCGGCGAGACGCCGGTCGCGACCAGCGAGACCAGGCGGCTGCGCAGCCCGGGCAGGAACATCAGCAGGGCCGGCACGAGAATCACCGGCCAGCTCTTCGCGCAGAGCGCGAGCCCCATGAGCAGCCCCGCCCACACGGCCCGGCCCGTCGCCGCGCGGTCCTCCTGCGACGGGTGGACGATGCGCCGCACGATCTGTCCCGGCGAAATCCAGGGCAGCGGCAGGTCACGGTTCGCGAGCCGCAGGCGGGCCCACGGCAGCGGCTCGGGCCGCCGCCAGTCGCCCGGGCCGCGTGCCACGACGTACGCCGCGACTCCGAAGACCAGGGAGACCGGCTCGACCTGGCCGTGCACGGAGGCGACGAGGATGGCGAGGGGGTTGCAGGCGTACTGGAAGGCGCGCAGCTTCTCGGTCCGCGCCCCGGCCAGCTTGCCGACCAGCGGGATCAGCACGACGTCGGCGACGACGGTGACGATGCGGCCGGCGTACTCCCACGGGATGCCCAGCCACAGCAGCAGGCCGTACATGTAGGGGATCGTCGGGAGGAAGTGCCATCCGCCGTTGCTCTCGAGCACCGGGTCGCGGTGGTCGAGGATCGCCACGCCGGCCGGCTGGAAGCTGTTGACGTAGTCGACCGGCTGCCACTGGGTGTCCCTGGCCGACAGAACCATGATCAGCACGCGTACGGCGATGCCGAGCGTGAGCGTGACGGCCAGGGACGGCCGCCAGCCCTTCCATTGGGCGACGAGCGCGAGCACGACGCCGGCGACGAGGACGATGCTGGTGGGGATCGCGTATTCCATGACGATGCCAAGCCTGCCTGACGAATGGCAAAACAGGCGACTCGATCCCTGATTCGGCGACCCGGCCATCGCAATCCGTCACGATTCGGGGTATTGTGACCACGGAGCGTTACATTCAGGAGACTTCGATGAAAATTCGCCTGTGGATCACCCTTGCCGTGGCCGTGATCGTCGGGATGCTGATCGGCCTGCTCGCCCCCACGCACGGGGGCGACCGGCGCGGCGGGTAGGGGGGTCGTCCCCGCCGGACCGGCCGCCTGCTCATGGGCGCCCGACTCGGGTAGGCGCGCTCACGCCTCTCGCGGCGGCGAGGGATCCGGTCCGGCGGGCCGTGCCCGGATCCCTCTCACCGTCGGTACGAGGCGGGTCAGAAGCCCGCGGTGATCCTGGTGAAGTCCCAGTCGTTCTGCGCGATGCCGCTGCAGTTCGACACCACGCCGCCGCCCGGGCAGCCGCGGTCGCGGTTCACCGCCCAGAAGGCGAGCCGGCCCAGGCCGTGCGAGTTGGCCCAGTCGCGGATCTGGGTCCAGGTGGCCACGGAGGTGAGCTCCTGCTGGTCGGACAGGCCGTTCATGCCCGAGATGCCCATGTGGGCGTATGCCTGGGCGTCGGTCCAGCCCCACGCCGTCTTGAGCGCGTTCTTCAGGCCCTCGGCCGCGTTGACGGTGTTCTGGTACATGTTGGCGCCGCCGCCGAAGTCGAACGGCATGATCGTGTAGTTGTCGATGTTCACGCCCAGCGCCTTCGACTGGTTGATCAGCCGGGTGCCGTAGTAGGTCGGGCCGGTCGTGCTGGTGCCGAAGGTGACGACGACCTTGACGTTCGGGTTGTTCTGCTTGACGATCTTCAGCCCGCCGAGGATGCGGTCCTGGACGGCCTCGTTCTCGAACTCGTCGGTGTTCTCGATGTCGAAGTCGACCGCGGCCGGGTTGTAGGCGTTGATGACCTGCTGGACGGCCGAGGCGAACGCGGACGAGCTGGAGCAGTTCGGGCCGAGCTTGTTGCCCTGCCAGCCGCCGAAGGAGATCTGGACGTTGCCGCCTGCGGCCTTGATCTGCGAGATCGCGGTGGCGTCGACGCTGCCGGACAGCGGGCGGGAGCCGTCCCACGCCGGGGTGCAGCCGCCGCCGGAGAGCATGAAGGCCATCGTGAACTGCTTGACCCCGGTGGCGTTCATGACCGTGGCCGGGTTCGGCGGGTTGCCCCAGCCCTCGTACAAGTACGGCGCGCCGGGCAGCTTACCGCCGCCGCTGGTGCAGCCCGTGGTGGTGCCGGTCACCGAACCGCTCGCCGCGGACTCGCCGTTCGAGTTGTACGCCTTGACCGTGTACGTGTGGGTGGTGCAGGTGCCGAGGCCGGAGACCGTGGCGCTGGTGCCGCTGACGGTCGCCTTGACCGAGGTGCCCTCGTAGACGCGGTAGCCGGTCACCGTGCCGCTCGACGCGGACCACGACAGCGAGATCGACGAGTTCGTGGTGCCGGTGACGGCCGGGTTGCCCGGCTTGCCCGGCGCGCCGGACGGAGCCGTCGGCGACGGGCTCGGGGACGGGTTGCCCCCGCCGCTGACCTGCTTCCAGAGGGCCGGGACGTTCGGCGGCTCCCAGCCGGTCAGGGACGTGTGCGCCTGGATGCACTCGTAGTCGACGCCGTTGTAGGTCACCCGGGCGCCGATGGCGTACCAGGTGTTCGGGGCCCATGCCGGGTAGGCCAGCATGACCACGCTGTTCGGGGCCGCCGAGGCGGACGCGGTCGTTCCCGCGATCAGTCCGGCGACGGCCAGGAGGAGGGAGGCGAGCAGGGCGAGGGCCGCCCTGGCGCGCCGGCCCGTACCGAAGCGAAGCTGCATTCTTCCTCGCAAAGGTGGGGGGTGGGTGGGGGGATCACTTCAGGGCGTCGAGATACGCCCTGTGGGAGCGGGAGAATTCGGAGCCCGTGTACTTGTCCCAGTTGACGGACCAGGCCATCAGGCCGCGCAGGCCGGGGAAGACGCCGTGCGGCCGGTAGGAACCGCAGCCCGTCCCCTTCGCCAGGCAGCCGAAGGCGCTCTGCACCTCGGCGGTGCTCGTGTAGCCGTTGCCGGCGTACGGCGCGGCCGGCAGGCCGATCGCGACCTGGTCGGGACGCAGCGGCGGGAAGGTCGCGCCACCGGCCACGGGGAAGCCGGTGAGCAGCATGTCGGTCATGGCGACGTGGAAGTCGGCCACGCCCATCGTGTGGTACTGGTTGTCGAGGCCCATGATCGGCCCGGAGTTGTAGTCCTGGACGTGCAGCAGGGTCAGGTCGTCACGCAGCGCGTGGATCACGGGCAGGTACGCCCCGGAGCGGGCGTCGGCCGTGCCGTTCTGGCCCGGGCCGTAGAACTGGTAGCCGAGCTGGACGAAGAACGTCTCCGGGGCCATGGTGAGCGTGAACTTCGCGCCATACCTGGCCTTGAGCGTCTTGATCGCGGAGATGAGGTTCACGACCACCGGGGTGGTCGGGTTGCGGAAGTCGGTGTCGCCGGGGTTCAGCGACAGCGAGTGGCCCTCGAAGTCGATGTCGAGGCCGTCCAGGCCGTACCTGTCGATGATCGCGGCGACGGACTGGACGAACTTGTCGCGAGCGGCGGTGGTGGTGAGCTGGACGATCCCGTTCTGACCGCCGATCGAGATCAGCACCTTCTTGCCGGCCGCCTGCTTGGCGCGGATGGCCGCGACGAAGTCGGCGTCGCTCTCGACGTTCGGGCATTCCGTCACCGGACAGCGGGTGAACCGGATGTCGCCGGACGTGGGCGAGGTCGGCTCGCCGAAGGCCAGGTCGATGACGTCCCACGCGTCGGGGACGTCGGCCATCCGGACGTAGCCGGAGCCGTTGGCGAACGAGGCGTGCAGGTAGCCGACCATCAGCCGCTTCCCTCCCGGCGGCGGCGGGCTCGGCGAGGTCGATGGCGACGGTGACAGGGATGGCGACGGCGACGGGGATGCGGACGGGCTCGCCGAGGGTGAGGGGGACGGGGAGGGCGAGGGCGGGGTGCCCGGGCCGTCGAGGACGACGTCGTCGGCGTAGTAGGCGCCCTGGCCGTACCAGCCGTTGACGTAGATCGTCACACTGGTGGTGGACGACCCCGTGGTGAACGACGTGGACAACTGCGACCACGACGACCCCGGCGATCCCCACGTCTGGGCGTTCACCCCGGTGCCCGTCGCGCCGAGGAACACGTAGTTCCCCTGCACCCACGCCGACAGCGCGTACGTCGTGGACGGCTTGACGCTGATCGTCTGCTGGCACCGGGCGTAGTCACCGCCAGCCGGAGTCGCCGACAACGCCTTCGACCCGCCGTGCACCGGACTCGACACCACCTGCGCAGAGGACGCGCACGTCCACCCCGACAGGCCCGACTCGAACCCCGGATTCGCCGCGATGTTGGCGGCACGGGCCGGGCCGGTGAACGTCGCCGTGAGCAGGCCGGCGAAGGCGAGGGACGCCGCCGCGCCCAGGCCGATGAGCTTCTTCATGTGCCTCATCCCGTGTACGAAGCGAAGATCTTGGAGAACTCGTAGGGCGACTGGGGGATGTTGGTGCAGGAGTAGAGCGCCCCGGTGCAGGCGTTGCGGTCGCGGGTCATCTCCCAGAAGGCCAGCAGGCCGAGGTGCCTGTCCTTGGCGAAGGCCACGAGCTGGCGGGCGTCGTCCTGGTTGTAGATCCGGCCGTCGTCGTTCTGGCCGAGCATCGGCGTGACCCCGACCATCCGCCACACCTGGGCGTCGGACAGGCTGGGATACAGGCTCTTGAGCTGCGCGAAGGTGCTGTTGGCCGCCTGGACCGCCGCGTCGCCGTAGTCGACGGACTGGTAGTAGTCCATCGCCATGACGTTGACGGCGTCGAGCCTGACTCCGGCGTCGCGGGCGGACCGGACCACGTTGAGGCCGTCGGCGGTCAGGCCGTTCGGCAGCACGGGCAGCGTGAGGGAGATCTTCAGGTCGGGGTGGGCCTGCTGCAGCCGGGCGAGCGCCTGCGACCGGCGGGCGATGGAGGCGGGCTCGGCCGCCGCCGATCCCTCGATGTCGAGGTCGATGTACTTCAGGTCGTAGGCGGTGACGACGGCGTCATACTCGGCGACCAGCGCGTTCACGTCCGTGCACGCCTGAGCGAGCTCGATGCCGGTCGCGCCGCCGAAGGACACCTTGACGTCCCCGCCACCGGCCCGGATCGCGTCGATCTGGTCCTTCGCCCACTTCTGCCGTGGGTCGTACGCGTTGAACCACATCGCCTTGCAGCCCGACGCGGTGACGAACGCGAGGGTGAAGCTCTTCAGGCCGGAGGCCGAGGCCATCGCACTCAGGCTCGGAGTCGGCCAGGCGCCCATGTCCACGTACGGCGCGGTGCGCAGGGCCCCTGGCACGGGCGGGGGCGGGCTGGGCGACGCGCTCGGAGACGGGCTCGGGGACGTGCTGGGAGACGTGCTCGGTGAGGGGGACGGCGAGGTCGTGACACCGTCGCACGAGCCGCCGTTCAGGCGGCAGTTCGCCGGCTTGCCGGGCCCGCTGTTCACCCAGCCGAACGTCGTGGAGGCGCCGGGAGCCAAGCCGCCGTTGTACTCACGGTTCTTGAAGGTGTAGTGGTCGCCGGAACGCGTCATCAGCGCGTCCCAGTAGGACCCGACCGTCGATCCCGCGGGCAGGTCGAACTCGACCGTCCAGCCGGAGGTCGCGGCGGTCCCGGTGTTGGTGAGGGTGTAGCGGCCCTGGTAGCCGGAGCCCCAGTCCGAGTCGGCGGAGAAGACGGCCTTGACCGTGGCGGCCTCGGCGGGCAGCGCGACGAGAGCGAGCGCGAGTGCGGCGATCGCGGCGAGCGCACGCCAGACGTACCTGGTTTGCATGGACACAACCTCTGTGGGGGGTGAACGGGGAGGTCATGGGAATCCGTACGGCCGGCGCCTGACGGAGGCGGCCGATCGGAACAGCACCGGCCGTACGGCACTCAAGGGCGTCTGGTGACGGGACGCGAGAGGAAGACGCTAGGGGTGAGGAAGGGCCATAGTCGGCTCCCGGTCGTTCTTTTAGGAAAGTTTCCTAAGAGTTGTACGGATCGTAGCTTCGCGGTCGCTGGTTCACAAGACCCAATTCGACAGCGTTCCTAACGAACCTTGTCATCGCTGGTAGGCACGCGGGACCGGGTTATGCGCACGTTAAGGGCCGGCTGCTCGCCCGTTAAGGCGGGCACGGTTGAGGCGAGCACGGTGGCCCGGGGTCAGCGCAGGATCGCGCCTTCGCGGACGGCGTGCCGGCCGTCGCGCTGCACGTTGACGAAGTCGACGAGGCCGACCAGCTTCTCCAGGTCGAACCCGGCGTCCATGCGATCGGCGTCGGCGGGGACGTAGACCGTGAGCAGGTAGTGGCGACCGGTGGCCGCGCCGAGCGCGTCGAGTTGCGCGCGGAACTCGGCCAGCAGGGCCGTCAGGCTCCGCCTGTCGTCGACGCCGGTGTGGTTGCCCAGGTGGCCCTCGCCGCCGGGCCACTCCCAGTCGACGTCGATGCCGTCGAAGACGCCCGCCGCGCTCCCCGGACCACCTCTGCCCCCGGCGCCCGGCAGGTCGCCCCTGATGTACGCGTCGAGACACGACTTGACGAACCTCTGCCGGGTGGCGGCGGTGCGCGCGACGTCGGAGAAGTACTTGGAGTAGGTCCAGCCGCCGATCGAGATCAGCGCCTTGAGGCCGGGGTGGCGGGCCTTGAGCTTCTTCAGCTGGTTGAAGTTGCCCGCGAGCGGGGCGTCCGGAGGGTCGGCCACGCCGTCCAGCGACTCGGCGGCCGTGAAACCGCGCTGGTAGTCGGCCCAGGCGTCGCCCGCGCCGTCGCCCTGGTCGGGGTCGTTCGGGTCGGGCGCGGGCGGCCGGGTGACCCCGGTGAGACAGGTCAGCGAGCCGGGGTCGATGTTCGCGAAGGCGTAGAGGACGTGGGTCAGCCTGCCCGCCAGCCCGCTCGTGTCGAGGTCGCGCACGGTGGACGTGGCGCCGTACGCGCCGCGCTGCGGAACGTACCCGATCCTGATACGGCCCGGCGAGGGGGACGGCGACTGGGTGACGGTCACGGTGACCGTCACCTCAGGCACGGGAGCGGCCGCGGCGGCCTGCGCCGGCACGGCCCGCGCGGGAGCCCCTGCCTGGGCGACACGGCCCGCGCG
>NZ_MWJN01000186.1:0-7921 GCF_002027145.1 Microbispora sp. GKU 823
CCATCTTCAACTACGCCACCCAATCCCTGGGCGGCGCCGTCACCGTCAACCGCTTCGACCTCACCACCCCGTAACACGACCACCGGCGGTACGCCGCCGACGTCTCGAGCGTCCGGCCGGCGTCTGTGGTCAGAGTCCGATGCTGCGGCTGCCGAGGTGCTTGGCCGTGGTGGCCGGGCATCGGGCCAGTAGGGCAGGGAGCCCCTGTGCTGGATGTACACGGTCCCGTCGGCGTTCCAGCCGGCCGGCCAGCCGGGTGATGTAGCTGCGGTGGCTGAAGGTGCGCTGGGCCAGGTCGGACTGGTTGCCGCTGTCACGGATGAGGTTGTACGGCCACACCGGCTCCAGGCCGAGGTTCTCGACGTTGTGCTTGGCGGCGGTGGGCTGCGCGGACAGGGCGAGCATGTCGTTCCCGGCCGAGTCGGCGGACGGGCCGAGCACCTGGGTCTGCCCGAAGTCGGTGCGGGGCAGTGGCCGGATCTTCGGGATCGCCGCCTGGAGCCTCGTCACCAGGTCGGCGTCCACGCCGAGCGTCTGGGCCGCCTGCGCCGTCACCGGGAACAGCGCCTGCATCGCGGCCATGTCGATGATCGGGTCGTTGACCGACCACTGCGTCTCGTGAACCACGACAGCGTGCTCGCGGCCAGGTCCGCCGAGGAGCGGGTCAGGTCGCCGCCCAGCAGGGTGGTCGCCGTGGTCAGCGCGTTGCCGCCCTTCCAGCCCGGGGACACCACGATCACCCGGAACGACGCACGGGCGATGACGTTCACGCCCGGCGACTCCGTGATCGTCCTCGCCGAGCACTGAGCCCGGCCGTCCCCACCGCACCCGCCGAGGCCGGCGCGGCGGCGCTCAGCGGTTGGCGGAGTCGCCGGCCAGCAGCGCCGAGCCCAGAGGAGTGAGCGCGTGCAGGACCGCGCCGCCCAGCCGGGTGGTCGAGATCAGCCCGGCGTTGCGCAGCACGGTCGCGTGCTCACTGGCGGACGCGCGTGAGATGGCGAGCCGGTCGGCCAGCGCGCTGGTGGTGGCCGGGTGCCGCAACGCGGCCAGGACGGCCGCCCGTGTACGGCCGAGCAGGGGACCGAGCGCGTCAGTCGCGGTCGCCGGGCGGTCTCCCGAATACATGGGATACACCAGCACCGTCGAGTCGCCGGGCCGGTACATCAGGAGGGGGCCGGGGGCGAAGTACGACGGGACCAGCAGCAGCCCGCGCCCGCACAGCTCGACGTCGTATTCACCCACCGCCCGCACGTGCAGGACTGGCGGGTCCCAGCGGCAGTGGGCGATCAGGGTCGCGAGCAGGGCGTCGGTGCCGCCACGCAGCAGCGTCTCGGCGCGCAGGGCCCGATCGGCGGCGGCGGTGTCGCATACCCGCGGCCACCACAGCGCCAGTGAGGAGGAGAAGTAGCCGTACAAGTCGTCGGTGAGCGTCTGCCATGCGGCGGATTCGCCCTCGGCCAGCCCGCGCCGCCACGATCCCCCGGCCCGCGGGAGCCGGTCGAGATCGGCCGCCAGCGACCCGGCCGGTGTCCTCCTGGCAAGTTCCACACCTTCGGACAGGTCGCCGGCGTCCGGCTGGAGCAGGAAGTCCGGCAGGAACCCCTGCTCCGGGACCACGTCCAGCAGCACTCCGGCGCGCGCCTTCACGGTGCCGTCCACCGATCGGCGCCATTCCCTGACATCGGGTCTCGACCAGCGCATGCCGGGTGGCCTGCGAACGCTGAGGGCGGTCTCCAGCAGTGCGTTCGGGGCGGGCGCGAAGGTGATCCGGCGCAGGTCGGCGGCGGTGAAACGCAGGCGCATCATATGGGCTCATTCTTCTCGGCGGCACCGGGATGGGAAGGCCTTTCGGTGAGGACCGAAAGGCGTTGTCCCCTCCGTTCCTGCCTGGACACAGTTGACCCGGAAGTCGATCCCTCAGTCATCGGAGGATGCGTTGCCCAACATGACGCGCAGACGTACCGCCTTGTCCACTGTCACCCGCCGGCGGCTCGCGGGGGTGGCCGCCGCGACGGCGGCCCTCATGGCGGCGACCCTGCTCTCCACCCCCGCACCTGCCTCGGCCCAGGTCACGGCAAACAAGTGCGGGCTGCCGACCTCCGCACGCCCGAACAGCACCTTCATCGAGTCGTTCTACGACTGCAACCAGTGCAAGGCGACGGCCGCATACGACCAGAGGACGTTCGGCGGCACTTTCTACTGCACCTACAACCCGAGCAACGGGCTGACCGACGAACACCGCCAGTGGTGATCCCCCCAGTGGTGTGATGAGCCCGGCTCCCGGACGGGGAGCCGGGCTCGGCCGCCTGCGACCGTGCCTGCCGGCCACGCTGCTCACGCTCCTCATGTCCGGAGTGCTCGGCGTGGCGGCGGGCGCGGTCGCCGACCCGCGGCGCCCTGAGCCGACGGGCACCCTCGGGATACAGCGGCCCGTCATCGGTATCGATCATTGTGCCGTCGCCAACCCACAGCACGTTCGGCGTGACCGCGGTGAATGTGCGGCCGACCAGGTCTGGCGCCGCTCGCCGTTTGCCCTGCTGGGGCAGCGATCGGCGCTTCTTGGGCGGGCGGCCGGCCAGCCCGAGCTCGGCCATCCGGCCCGCGACGGTGTTCTCCGACACCGTCCAGCCCCCGGCGTGCAGGTCCTGGTGATCCGGGGGCGAGCCGTACGTGCCGCCCGATGCCGCAAACAGGCGCTTGATCTCCTCATCCAGGCGCACCCGCCGCTGCTCACGCCGGTCTGGCCGATGCGTTTCTTCCACTTGTAGAACCACGACTGCGACACCCCCAGTGCCCGGCAGGAGGTGGCGTGGTCGATGCCGTGGTCGGTCTTCTGAGAGCAGATGAAGGCCGCCACGCTCACCGGCCCATCGCCTCTTTCACCCACAAGACCACTGAGCGCTTGAGAACATCGCGCTCGTCTTCCAGCTCAGCGCGGTCCTTCTCCCACGCGGCCTTTGGCGTCTCATGAGTAGTGAAGGGTGCCGGTGTGTGTCACGCCGTGCGTCCCGTCGCCGGCAATGGAGTAATCGGTGGACCCTGGCCGTTGGGCCACGTTACGCGGCTTGTTTCGGGTTTGTTGCGTCCGTTGTAGGCCGTTTGTATTTGTCCATCAGCCGCCTGAGCGGCGCAAATCCCGCTCTGGGCAGTTCGACCTGAGCTTGGTACTGAACCAACCCGATTCACGGACCCCGCCGCGCCACGTTGAGGCGTTCGTAACCGTGTTGCGCGTGAGCGCGCATTCACGGCGAGTTAACTGCGCCTAGTCGCGGCGTGAAACATCCGGCTGGCGTCATCGATCTCACCCCACTTCAGGAGGAGTGCATGCATTCTCCCCCACGCGGCATTCTCGCCGCTCGACGCCGGGCCAATCGACGACGGCTGGCTTGGCTGCTGACCCCGATCCTGGTTTTCGTAACAATTGGGGTCAATCCTTCCTCATCCCAGGCGATTCCGATCGGTGTAGGAACGCCGGTGCAATTCACGCTCACCGACAACCAGGGTGCGTGGTTCGACACCGGTGCGACGCTGTTCGGCACGCGGTCGCTCGGCGTCGCCGTGACGCCGCGGACCAAGCTCGCGTCGCTGCCGCTGAACACCGACACGCTGCTCAACGGTGATCTCGGCGGCGGCCTGCTCAACCTGCCGCTGCTCAACGGCAACGCACCGCTGGTCGGCAGCCTCGGTGTGAACGTCAACAGCCTGCTCAACCTCGACCAGCTGAACTCGGCGGTCGACGCGGCGGGCGGCGCGCTCGGATTCCTGAACCCAACGATTCAGCGTGCCAAGACGCAGATCAATCAGCTCAGCCAGCAGCTGTCGACGGTGCCGGACAGCAGCGCCGTCCCGCTCGGCAGCCTGCCCGTGGGGCTCGACCTGATGCGCACGCTCAACGAGGTCGCCGCGCTGGCGCCCACGGACCTGAGCCTCGCGCCGAAGGCGAAGTTCGCGGTGGCGGCACCGGCGGCCGCCTCGGCCCACTCGGTGACCAGCCTGATCTGGCCGGTCGGCGCGCAGCCGCTCGACGAGAACAGTGCGTTCATCGGCAACGTCGAGGCCAACCTGACCGAACCGGGCCTGTACGCGTGGGTCTGCAAGATCCACCCGTACATGCTCGGCGCTGTGGTCGTGGACGACCCGCTCACACCCGGCCTGGACTTCGGCAAGAAGCTCAACGTCAACGTCAAGGGCGGCATCGTCGTGCCCAGCTCGGCCGACGTGGTGCAGGAGCTCGTGCAGAAGTTCTTCCGGATCACCACGCCCGACAACTGGCAGGTCTACAGCAACACGCAGACCAAGAACTGGAACCCCTACTACCCGCCCGCGCCGATCCTGGAGTACGACGCGAACGAGCAGCCGGTGATCATCCCGAGCCTCGACGCGTACTACAACAGCAAGTTCAACGAGGGCGTCACGCTGCCCGCGCTAACCCAGCGGCCGAGCGTGCCCGGCGTCGGTGAGCTCTGGGTCGACACCCAGATGGAGCAGTACGCCGGCAAGGTCAAGTCCGGCGCGGCGACCAAGGTCGACGTGCAGAACTGGACCGTAGACCGGAAGGTGGCGCTACCACAGATCAACCTCAACAACCCGCACAATATGTGGTCGGACCGCGACGGAAAATACATCTATCAGACGGAATGGTTCTCCGACCGCCTGACCGTGTTCGACCGGACCACGGGTAAGCTCGTGCGAACTATCCAGGTCGGCCCGGACCCATCCCATGTGATGACCCGGACCGACACCGACCAGCTCCACGTCGCCATCAACGCCGGCAACGCGGTGGTCGAACTGAGTCCGGGTGCCACGCAGATCGACAGACGCATCCTGGTGCAGGGTCCCGGCAAGACACCGGCCCACCCGCACGCGCACTGGATGAGCGCCGACGGGCACACCATGGTCACGCCGAACGTCAACCACAACAACTCGACGATCGTCGACGTGCCGTCGGGCTCGATCCAGGAGGTGCAGACCGAGCAGCTGCCCATCGCGACCGGCATGATGCCGGACTCCTCGAAGTACTACGTGGCCAACTTCCTCGGCCAGAGCGTCTCCTGCATCTCGCTGGCCGGGCCGGCGTGCCACACCGACAGCGGCACGAGCGTCGGCTACAAGGCCATCAACCTGTGGGCGAACTACGACATGGTGACCGGGGCGACGACCGGGAGCTTCGGCGGCCTGCCGATCCAGATCCCGGTCAGCCCTGACGGCAACGTGGCGTTCGTGGCGAACACGCTCACGAGCAACATCGCCGTCATCGACACCAAGACCGACAAGGTCATCAAGTACCTGCCGTGCGACTCCGGCTGTCACGGCATCAACTTCGGTGCCAAGCGCGGCGGCGGCTACTACGCCTACGTGTCGAGCAAGTTCGCCAACACCCTCGCCGTGATCGACCCCGACCCCAACGGCGACGGCAACCCCGCCGACGCCACCATCGTCGGCAAGATGGTTCTCGACTCGGCCGCGGGCACCGCCGTGGATGACATCGTGACCGGCTACAACGGCATGGGCGGGCAGGGCGTCTTCCCCTACCCGATCGTCTACAACGGCTGGGTGCAGAACGCCACGCCGGAGATGGCGAACCAGCTCACGTGTGCCCAGCTCAACCCCATCAACACGGGGGTCTGCCAGTAACTGCGGGCCCGCACTGCGGGGGAGGGACCGTAAAGCGGACGGTCCCTCCCCCTGACCAGGGCCCCCAATCGCGCACCACCCACGCCGGTCCATTCGGCCGCCGACACGTGGGCGCGTGCATCCCACAGTAGACGAGGAAGTACACCCATGTCTGATACGACCGCGCCGGAGCCCTTCGCGGCCCTCCGGCGCGCCCTCTCCGACGCCTCGCCACCGGTACGGCGGCTGATGCTGATCGGCGTGATCGCGCTCTCGATCCTGGTCTCCGGCGCGGCACTGTTCGCGCCGAAGGCCGCGAACAGTGCCACGAACCACACGATCGCGATCAAGAACTTCGCGTTCACGCCGGACGTGCTCACGCTGGCACCCGGCGACACGGTCACGTTCGTCAACCAGGAGACAGACGGTACCGTCCACGCCATCCGCGGCGACTTCACGTCCCCGGACCTGCCGCCCGGGGCGAGCTTCATGGTCACCGTCACCGCCGCCGGCTCGTACAACTACTACTGCAGTTTCCACCCGTACATGACCGGCATCATCAACGCCGGAACGGCACCGCCGTCGCCGTCGCCGTCGCCGTCCCGGTCACCGAGCGCGAGCCCGTCGCCGACCCCGAGCCGTTCGCCCGGCGGCAGCCCGTCGCCGAGTGGCAGCCCGGGCGCGAGCCCGAGCCCGAGCGTCACCCCGACGACGCCGGCGCCCGGCTCCGCGCCCTGCGACAACCCGGTCCTCGGCGCGACCAGGGCGATGGCACCCGGCTGGCCGCCTACGATCTGGTCGGCACCGTCAAGGTGTTCAAGCTGTGCATGTCGCAGACCGACTGGGAGGTCTCGCCCGGGGTGGTGAAGCAGGCGTACACGTTCAACGGCATAGTGCCCGGCCCCACCATCAAGGTCAACGAGGGCGACCAGGTGCGGGTCATCGTGCAGAACGACCTGCCGGAGCACACGGCGGTGCACTGGCACGGCATGCAACTGCCGAACGCGCAGGACGGCGTGCCGGACATCACCCAGCCGCACATCATGCCCGGCAAGACCTACACGTACGAGTGGACCGCCAAGTCGACCGGCACGCACTGGTACCACTCGCACATGGGTGGCGGCCAGGTCGGCCGGGGCCTCTACGGCGCGCTCCTGGTGACCCCGACGCTGGGCGACATCGCCGCCGACAAGCACTACACCATCGAGATCGGCGACGGTTCCAACGGGTTCACCTTCAACGGCAAGTCGTACCCGGCGACCGTGCCGCTGACGGCGGCGGTCAACCAGAAGGTCCACGTCCGGCTGATCGGCACGGGCCCCGAGATGATCCACCCGATGCACCTACACGGGGTGCCGTTCCAGGTCGTGGCCCAAGACGGCAACAAGCTCGCCTCACCGTACACCGTGGACACGCTCAACGTCGGCGTCGGACAGACGTACGACATCGTGTTCCAGCCCAAAGAGCCCGGGAAGTGGTTGCTGCACTGCCACATCTTCTCCCACTCCGAGGGACCCAACGGCATGATCGGCCTCGTGACGATCGTCAATGTAACGCCGTAATCGCCGGCTGAACCCGCCTCCGAACCCGTGCCGGTCAGCCGTGAGCGCACCTGGCCGGCACGGGCTCCACATACCGATACGCGCAAGGAGTCCGCGCATGAAGCCCATCCGTGCCGTCGCCGCGACGCTCGTCGCCGGCGTCGCCGTCCTGCTCGCCCTCACCTTGCCGGCGTGGGCCCACGTCACCGTTTCCCCCTCGGTCGCCACCACCGGCGGCCACGGCACGTTCGCGTTCAAGGTGCCCGACGAGCGCGCGGACGCGAAAACGACCCGCGTTGAGGTCGTCTTCCCGGAGAACGCCCAGCTCACCAGCGTCTCCCTGCGCCCCGTCCCGGGCTGGACGGCCACTGTCGCCACCCGGCAACTGCCGAACGCCGCGTCCGCCGGGCACGACGACGAGGCCGCCAACAAGGCCGTCACGGGCATCGTGTGGGAGGGCGGCGCCATCAAGCCCGGCGAGTTCCAGGTCTTCGAGGTGTCCCTCGGTCCGCTGCCCACCACGCCCGGCCAGCTCGTGTTCAAGGCGCTGCAGACCTACAGCGACGGTGAGGTCGTCCGCTGGATCGACATCCCGGAGGCCGGCGCGCCACGGCCCGAACACCCGGCGCCGGTGATCGACGTCAAGCCGGCGGACGCGCAGGCCAACGCGCCCGCCGCGGCCACCCCCCACCCCCACCGGCGACGGCGTCGCTCGCCTGCTCGGCTGGGCCGGCCTCGCGCTCGGCGCCCTCGCGCTGCTGACGGCG
>NZ_MWJN01000187.1:0-7823 GCF_002027145.1 Microbispora sp. GKU 823
GTCCGTCCGCGCCCTGCCCGCCCGCCGGTGGTCGCAGGGAAACCGCGCCGGTCGAACTCGGCGGTGGCGGCGGTGGCGGCGGCGCCGTCGCGCCGGTCGGCCTGAAGCGCGGACTCGACCACCCGGCGGCGCAGCGAGAGCGGGGGGAAGGCGACGGGGATCATGTCGAGCAGCCGCTCGGCCGACACGTGCCTGCCCCGCCCCTCGCGGCAGATCTCACAGGCCGCGATGTGCCTGCTCAACCGCTTGCGTACGGGAGGACCGAGGGGACCGTCCTGCCAGGCGGCGCCCACGCCGTGGTCGACGAGGGCCGACAGCTCCGGGCAGTGGGCCCGGCCGACCCTGGCCAGCACGAGGGCCGCGGCGGCGTTCTCCAGGTGATCGCGGGCCCGGGTGAGCCGTGCCGACACCTGCCGGGAGGCGAGCCCGAGGACCGATCCGATCTCGGCCGCCGTCAGGCCGTGCCGTACGGCGAGTTCGAGCACCTCGCGCTCGTGATCGCCGAGCTCCCCCAGCGCCTCCCGCACCAGCGCGGCGAGCGGCGGGTCCGCGGACTCCTCCACCTCGATGACGGGCCCGGTGACGGGCCCGGCCGATCTCCGGGCGGCGCTGTGGAACCGGGTCAGCGCGTACAGCCACGCCCGCAGCCGGGCCGGCTCCTTCAGCCGGTCCGCGCAGCAGGACGCGGCCACGAGCGCGTCGTGCACCGCCCGCGCCGCCGAGTCGAGGTCGCGCACCAGCGCGTACGCGTAGTCGCTCAGCCGGTCGGCGTAGGCGTCGTACAGCGCGGCCGTGGCCTGGGCGTCGGTGCCGCCCCCGCGCCGCAGCGCCTCCAGCAGTCGGTGGTCGTCGGCTCGCCCGACGCCGGGCCATTCGGGCAACGAACATTCCTCCCCGTGTGACGGAACCTGGTCTCGCCGGTCCCCACACGAGTGGGACGCCGTCCCCTCTGGCGTCGTTTACGGATCACAGGCTCATGCCCAACGGGTATGACCTGCGAAAACAGCGACTCTTGTTACTGGAGTCTGCGGGCGATGCCCTTGAGGAAGATGTTGCGGATCTCCAGGACCGTCTGCGGGAAGTAGGCGGCGCCGCCGGTCGCCTTGGCGATGGAGGTCATCTGCGCCCGGTCCTCGTCCTTCTGCGTGTTGAACGAGATGATCAGGATGCTCACCGGCCGCTTGGGGTCGTAGGCGCCCTTCAGCTTCCGCAGGATCTCGGTGTTGGAGATGCCGCCGTTCGGGTCGTCGTTGCCGACGCCGTCGGTGAACAGCAGGATCGTGTTGACCTTGTCGGGCTCGTACTCCTTGGTCATCTTCTGGTAGGCGGCCCAGAGGGTGTCGTTCAGGCCGGTGTTGCCCGTGGGGATGGCCTTCGCCTGGCGCAGCGCCTGAGCGATCACCTCGCGGCGGGTCACCCCGTTGATCTGCTGGGCCAGCGGCCCGATCTGCACGACGGGCTTCCAGTCGACCCCCTCGCCGCGCAGGTTGTCGGAGAAGGCCCAGATGCCCATCTCGGCCTTGTCCGGGAAGAGCTTCAGGCCCTCGACGGTGAGGTCGCTGATCGCGCGCATCCGCGTGACGCCGGTCTTGTCGGCGGGCAACGCCATGGTCCCGGAGATGTCGATGAGCGAGAGCAGCCTGGTGCCGAGCTTGATCTGGTGCCACGCCTGGGAGAGGCGGGTGACGGTCGCGGCGTCCGGCAGCGGGATCGCGGCCGGCTTCTTGGCGTTCACGCCGTTGTCGGGCTTCAGCAGGCTGCCGCCCTTGCCGTCGGGCGTGCGGAAGCCGTAGTCCTGGACGGTCTTCCTGCCGTTGGGCGAGGTCACCTCGGCCGCCAGGGCCTGGGCGGCCTTGCGCGTCGTGGCGTCCTTCGCCGTGACGAAGATCGGGTAGTCGAGGCTGACCGTGCCCTCGGCCGGGTAGAGCGCGACCGCCGGGTTCGAGGGGGTCGTCGTCGTGTTGTACGACCACACGGCCTGCTCGGACGTCACGCCCACGGGGATGCGGGCCGCGGCCTTGGTCAGCGTGGCGAACATGCTGTCGGGGGTCGACACGGTGGACTCCGACAACTGGCGGAGCACGCCCACGAGCGTCTCCTCGCTGCCGCCTCCCTGCGTGAGCACGGCGGACCCGGCCAGCAGCGCGCCGAGGCCGGCGGCGTTCTGCGTGGGGTCGAGCGCGAGCACGCGCACCTTCCGCGCCAGGCCGTCGGGGTTGGCGGCGTTCGCCGCGCTCATCAGGCCGGTCCAGCTCGGGCTGAAGGCCGACTGGAGCTTGTCCGCGCCGGTCCTGGAGGCGGCCAGCACGACGGGGGTGCTGGCGGCGTTCCCGGCGGGCTTGGGCGCGTCCTTGAGTCCGCTCAGCCACAGGCTGGAGTCGGGGATCCACAGGTCGGGGTCCAGCTTGCCGCTGGTGGGACCGGTGCCCGCCATCGCGTTGGCGACGTCGGCCGACTCGGCGGCCTTGACCGTGACGGCGACGCACTTGCCGTCGACGGCCCTGCCCGACTTGCCGAACCTGGTGGCGATCTTCTGAACGGCCGGCTGGATGTCGGGCGAGGCGACGACCGAGAGCTTGACCTTCTCGCCGGCGCAGCCCGGGCTCTTGTTCACCACCACGTACGCGGCGACGCCGAGGAGCACGGCCAGGGCGACCGCTCCGGCCAGCGGGACGAACACCGTCCCCCGCCCGGCCCGCCGCCGCGGCGGCGGGGGCTCGTACTGGGGGTCGAAGCCGCCATCGAGTTCGTCTGTGCGGTGTCGTCCGCCCACGGTGCTCTCTCCGGTGTCGACTGGCCGTAACAGGTTTAGGGAACGATACTGGCAAAAGTCATAACTTGCGTCCGGTGTGCGGGAGTGTTCTACCTGGCCGTACGCTGAGGCCCGTGGTCATCCCGGTCGAGGACGCCGCCGATCCGCGCCTGTCGGACTACGTGCGGCTGCGCGACGTCGATCTGCGCAAGAGCGTCGAGAGCGAGCGCGGGCTGTTCGTCGCCGAGGGCGAGAAGGTCATCAGGCGGGCGATCGGCGCGGGCCATCCCGTGCGCTCGGTGCTGACGACGGCGAAGTGGCTCGACGCGCTGGCCGACGTCGTCGGGGACGCCACCGTCTACGTGGTTTCCGACCGGGTGATGGAGGGGATCACCGGCTTCCAGGTGCACCGGGGCGCGCTCGCCGCGATGGAGCGCACCCCGCTTCCCTCCGTCGGCGAACTCCTCACGGGCGCGGGGCCGCGGATCCTCGTCCTGGAGGACCTGGTGGACCACGGCAACGTGGGGGCGATCTTCCGCTGCGCGGCGGCGCTCGGCGTCGGCGCGATCGTGCTGTCGCCGCGCTGCGCCGACCCCCTCTACCGCAGGGCCGTCAAGGTGTCGATGGGGGCGGTGTTCGCGATCCCGTACGCCCGGATGACCGACTGGCACGGCGGCCTGGCGGAGGTCAGGGCGGCCGGGTTCCGCCTGCTGGCGCTCACGCCCGATCAGTCGGCCGTGCAGCTGGACAAGGCGCCGCTGTCCGGCCGGGTCGCGCTGATGCTCGGCTCGGAGGGCGACGGGCTGTCGTCCCACTGGCTGCACGAGGCCGACCAGCCCGTCTGCATCCCGATGAGCTCACGGGCGATGGACCTCGGCGTCGACTCCCTCAACGTGGTGGCCGCCGCGGCCATCGCCTGCCACGGCCTGCTCAGGGGAGCGTGACCCCGGCCCCCTCGGAAACAACCTCCTCGGAGACCCAGTCGAGGAGCTTGCGCGCCGTGGCGAACCTCGCCTTGTCGCTGCGCTCGCCCAGCACGACCCCCACGTACGTGCGCCCGCCCCGGATAGCGGCGAACGACAGGCAGTAGCCGGCCTGGTTGGTGAAGCCGGTCTTCAGCCCCACCGCGCCGTCGTCCAGCAGGTCGTTGGTGCTGCGCCACACGTGCCCCCGGTGGCCGGCCGACTTCCCGACCACCCGCTTGGGCGTCTTGGCGACGGACGCGATCACGGGGTCGCGCAGCGCCGCCAGGGCCAGCGTCGCCTGGTCACGGGCGGTGGAATATCCCTTCGACGGCAGTCCGTCCGGGTTGGCGTAGCGGGTGTCGCGCAGGCCGAGAGCCCGCGCCGCGTCGTTCATCTTGGCGACGAACTTCGCCGTCCCCGGGCCGTACCGCTCGGCCAGGGCGTGGGCGGCGTCCGCGCCCGAGGGGAGCATGAGCCCGTAGAGCAGGTCGCGCACCGTGAGCCGCTCGCCCGCCCGCAGGCCCGCCGTCGTGGCCCCGCCGGCCGTCGCGTGCCGCACGTCGGCCGTCGTGATCGTCACCACGTCGTCCAGCCGGGCCTGCCGCCGGACCACGTAGGCGGTCATGACCTTGGTCAGGCTCGCGACCGGCACCCGGCGCGTCTCGCGCTTGGCGAACTGGACCGTTCCGTCCGTGGTGTCCACCAGGTAGGCCTCCCTGGCCGTGACCGACGGCCCTGCGTGGTCTTGGCGGGCGTGGTCTTGGTGGGCGCGGCTTGGGCGGGCGCTGCGGCGGTCCCTGCCGTGACGAGGGCGGCGGCCAGCGCGATGATTACCCCGTTACGCATCCCGACATGATCGCACGGCTTCGGGCGCGGCGGGCGCGTCCCCGTTCCGGCCCCTCTTCCGGCGGCGCCGTACGAGGAGGGCGACGGCCAGGGCCACGACGGCGACCGCGGCGACGGCCAGCGCGGGGGACCGGGCCGCCAGCGACAGCCAGGCCCACAGCAGCGAGTAGAGGCCGAAGGAGGTCACCGGCACCCAGGTCAGGCAGCCGAGCGCGCTGGCCACCACATACCAGCGGTAGTCGACGCGCAGCGCCCCCGCGACCCACGGCAGCGTGTGCCGCAGGCCGGGCACCCAGAAGCAGCCGTACACGGCGAGCGCGCCCCACCGGCGCACCACGTTCTCCACGCGCTCGATGCGCTCCCGGCCGATCCTGCGGCCCATGCGCGAGCGGTAGAGCGCCTCGCCGAGCCTGCGGCCCACCCAGTAGTACACCTGGAACGCGCCGAACAGGGCGACCGCGCCGACCGCGACGACCAGCCACAGAGGGAGGCCGAACACGGAGGCGGCCGTAGGGTCTGGGATCCGCACGTGCTCTCACCGCCGGTCATGGGGGCAGTCATTAAGGCAAGCCTCACCTTAGCGCCCCGGATCGCACTGATTGCAAGCCGATGTCAACCGGTGATCAATCCGCCCTTTGTACACCTGAGGAGACGAGAGGCGACGGGTTCGCGTTGAGACAGGGGCCTTCGCGAACTCTGCCTCCTCTTCGCCTCCGGCGAAAGCTCCCTCCCCTTCGCCTCCTGCTCACCTGCCCGCGAGCGCCTCGCGGGCCTCGGCGACCCAGCGGGGCACGCCCACCCGCTCGGCCACGGCCAGCGCCTTGTCGTAGTGGTCGCGGGCCGGCAGCCCGAGCCGTACGGCGAGGTCGCCGAGCGTCTTCGCCACCGGCCACAGGGCGACCACCCCGGTGCCGGCCCCGGCGATGCGGTCGCGGAACGGCGCCAGCTTCTCGTACGCCTCCCGCATCCGGCCCTCGTCGTCCAGCAGCATCCCGGCGAGCGCCCGCCAGATGAGGGCGAGCTCGTAGAGGAAGTCGGTGCGGACCGGTTCCCGGCTCGCGGCGACCACCCGCGCGTCCCTGAGGTGCCCGGCCGAGGCGAGCGCCACGGCGTAGGCGTCCGGCGTCCACTTCGCGCCGCGCTGGTGGCCTCGCCCAGCGGCTCGGCCATCTCGGCGGCCCGCCCGTCCACCAGGTGCAGGCAGAACGTGGCGATCAACGGGAGGTCCTGGCGGCCTTCGAGCATGCCGGCCCGCGCCGTCAGCCGCGCGGCGTTCCGGTAGGCCCGCTCGGCCCCCGCGTAGTCACCGGTGATCATGAGCCGCTGCCCGGCGTACCACGCGCCGACGGCCGCCGGGGCGGGCAGGGCGTACTGCCGTCCGAGGCGTTCGGCCTGCGCGAGGTGCTCGTCGGCCTCGGCGAAGTCGCCGCGGGCCGCCGCGCACTCCAGCAGTACGAGGTGCGCCAGCGTCTGCACCGCGATCTGGCCCGACTCCGCCCCGACCCGCAGCAGCTCACGGCCGATGGTCTCGCGCTCGTCGACCTGCGTCAGCGTGTACGACTGCCGCAGCCGGCCGCTGAGCGCCATCGCCAGCAGCGCGGGGTCGCCGCTCGACCGAGCCAGCTCCTCGGCCTCCAGCGACGCCTGGTAACCGCGCTCGGTGGCCGACCCCTCCAGCTCCAGGGCCAGCGTCGCGAGCAGGCTGGCCCGCAGCGACTGCTCGCCCTCCGGCAGCTCGACCAGCGCCTTCTCGGTGACGTCGACGATCTCCCAGGCCGTGCGCGTGAAGTCGCGGGCGATCCCCTTGTGCGGCACCGCGAGCGCCGCCGCGACCCGGGCGGTCAGCTCCAGATCGCCGAGGGGGAGCGCGACCGACATCGCCTCCCCCCGGTGCGCGCGGGCGGCGGTCATGTCCCCGCACAGCGCCAGCGCCCTGATCATGCGCAGCTGAAGCTCCAGCCGGTCGCGTACCGATCCACCGCCCGCGTGAGCCCGGCCTGTGTGAGCCCGGTCGAAGGCGGCGATGGCCTGCTGCCAGAGCGTCGCGGCCTCCCGGTGGGCGAACCTGCGCTCGGCCTGCTCGGCCGCCAGCCCGGCGTACCGTACGGCCTTCGCGGCGGTCTCCACCGTGCCCGCCGCGTCGTAGTGATGGGCCAGCGCGGCCACGTCGCTCGGGCTGCGCTGCTCGATCACGGAGGCGACCGCAGCGTGCAGGCGCGAGCGGCGCAGCCGGGAGGCGTCCGAGTAGACTCGTGTCCCTGACCAGGTCGTGGTCGAACCTGAGCAGGCCGGGGCCCGGCTCGGTCACCAGCCCGGCGAGCAGGGCCGCCTCGACCGCGTCCACCACGGCGTCCTCGTCGCCGGACACGTCGACCAGGACGTCCACGTCCACGTCGCGGCCGATCACGGCGGCCTGCAGCAACACCTGCTGGGCCCGCTCGGGCAACCGGGCGATGCGCCGCCGCAGCACGTCGCGCACGCCCGAGGGCACCTCGGAGATGTCGGCCTCGGCCTCGAACAGCCGGGCCGTCTCCTTGACGAAGAACGGGTTGCCCCCGGCCCGCTCGACGATCGTGCTGACGACCTCGTCGTCCACCTCGCGCACGCAGGTCGCCCGGACGAGCTCCGCCACCGCGGCGTCGTCGAGGCCGCCGAGCCCCACGCGTACGGGGTCGAGCCTGGCCAGCGCGGCCAGCACGTCCTGCTGCTGGTCGTTGAGTTCGCCGTCGCGGCAGGTCACCACGACGAGCACGCGGCTGGCCGCGAGCAGGCTGGGCAGCGCGCGCAGCAGCGCGAGCGTCTGGTCGTCGGCCCAGTGCAGGTCCTCCAGGAGGATCAGCAGCGGGGCCTCGCGGGCCACGGCCGACAGGTAGCCGCCGACGGCCCGGTGCAGCCGGAAGCCGCCGGACGCCTCGTCGTCGGCGCTCGTCGATCGGCTTCCGGCGGTGGCGTCGTCGAGCAGCGGCGCGAGCAGCGCGGCGTACTCGCCCGCGCCCCTGCGGGCGACCAGGGCGCGCAGCACCTCGACCCAGGCCCAGCCGGGCGGGGTCGCCGTGCTGTCGGGGCAGCCTCCGGTCGCCCCTATCCAGCCGTCGCCCTCCAGTCGCTCGAACAGCCGCCGCACCAGCGTCGTCTTCCCCGCGCCGGGATCTCCGCTGATCACGGCGACGGTGAACCGGCCCGCCTGGGCGCGGGGCGCGGCGGCGGCGAGCGCGGCCAGTTCGGCGTCGCGGCCGACGAACGGCTCGGTTCCAGGGGCG
>NZ_MWJN01000188.1:0-7343 GCF_002027145.1 Microbispora sp. GKU 823
GCCTGCCTCATGCCGGCCCCCCGGGCCCCGCGCTGCCCGCGGTGCGGCTCCGCCGCCACCGCCGAGATCGCCCGCGCCGGCTCCACGGCCTGCAAGGCGCTGTGGCGCTGCGACGCCTGCCGTCAGCCGTTCGACCACGTGAAGGACCACTGATGCCGGCCGCCACCACCAGTGCCGCACGCGCGCGGCTGCGCTTCCACACGCTGACCGTCGCCGCCGTGGAGCCCGTGGCCGCGGACGGCAGCGCGGTCGCGGTGACCCTGCGCGTCCCGGACGAGCTGCGCGGGGAGTTCGCCTTCGTCCCGGGCCAGCACGTCACCGTGGCGGCGACCGTCGGCAGTGCCGCGGTGCGGCGCTCGTACTCGCTGTGCTCCGTGCCGGACGAGCTGGACGGGAGGGGGACGCTGCGGATCGGCGTCCGGGTCGTGCCGGGCGGGGTCTTCTCCACGTACGCGGCGCGGTCGCTGGCCCCCGGCGACACGCTCGACGTGCTTCCTCCGGTGGGGGCCTTCGGCACCCGCTTCGACTCCGCGCGCCGGCGCCGCTACGCGGCGATCGCGGGCGGCTCCGGCATCACCCCGGTGCTGTCCCTCGTGCGCGCCGGGCTGGCGACCGAGCCGGACAGCACGTTCACCCTGCTGTACGGCAACCGCACCGCCGACTCCGTGATGTTCGCCGACGAGCTGGCCGACCTGAAGGACCGTCACCCCCGGCGCCTGCACCTGGTGCACGCGTTCTCACGTGAGAACCCCCGGCTGGGGCTGGGCCAGGGCCGCCTGGACGCGGCGAGGCTGGCCGCCGTCCTGCCGTCCGTGCTGCCGCCCGGGGGCGTGTCGGAGTGGTTCCTGTGCGGGCCGGCCGGCCTGGTGCGCGACGCCCGGCGGGTGCTGTCCCGGCACGGCGCCGGCGACGCGGCGGTCCACGCCGAGTTCTTCCACCCGGACGAGCCCGCGGAGCGCGCCCCGCGCTCCCTCGCGCCGCCCCGCGCGCCGGTCGCCGGGGGCGGGCACGCGGGGAGCTGTGCGTGGTGCTGGAGGGACGCGCCACCACGGTGCGCGCGGCGGAGGGACAGACGATCCTCGACGCGGCCCTGGCGGCCCGCCCCGAGCTGCCCTACTCCTGCCGCAACGGCGTCTGCGCGACCTGCCGGGCCCGGGTGGTCGAGGGCCGCGCCGTCATGTCGGACCACTGGGCGCTGACGGACGAGGAGGTGGCCGCCGGCTACGTCCTCACCTGCCGCTCGGTGCCGGAGACCGAGCAGGTGACGGTCGACTTCGACATGGTCTGAGGCGGGGCGGAACCTGGGGCGCTCCATGGCGCCTCCTGGCACCTCGTGGCGGGCCCCGCGGCGCCTCGCCTCGTACGCCCCGTGCAGCCTGGTGCCGTCATTTGGCCGTGGCGGCCTTGTCCGCCGCCGCTCCCGCCTTCTCGCCGTCGTGAGCGGCGTGGTCGGGGGCGGCGTGGTCGTGGGCGGCGTGGTCGTGGGCGGCGTGCAGGGCCGTACGGAGGGCGGCCAGCGCGCGGACCGTCTGGCTGCGCACGGTGGAGCCCTCGCTGCCCATCACCCAGGCGGTCTCCTCGACGCTGCGGTCCTCCCAGTAGCGCAGGACGACGGCGGCCCGCTGCCGAGGCCCGAGGCCGGCCAGCGCCTTCAGGAGGAGGATCCGGTCCAGGACGAGGGCGTAGGGGTCCGACTGCGGCTCCGGCTCGGGCGGCAGGGGGTGCAGCACCTCGCGCGACCACCGGTGCGTACGCCGGTCGCTGCTGATGAGGCGGACCATGATGGTCCGGGCGTAGGAAGTGATCTTGTCTCGCTGCTCCAGCCTGTCCCAGCGCCGGTGGATGGCCAGCAGGGTGCGCTGCACGAGGTCTTCGGCCTCGTGCCAGTCCGCCGAGAGTATGAAGGCGGTCCGCCGCAGAGCCGGCCTCGCCTCCTTGACGTAGCGCGAGAACTCGTCGTCATGAGCCTCGGCCATCTCCCCAACTCCAAAACCGTGAACGCGCCCAAGGTGGGATGTGGATGCGAGGGCCGCCCGACCGGCGTGCCCGGCCCTGGGCCGACCAACTCCAGAATTCGCCCGGACTACCTGGCGTCACAACCCCTATCCAGGTCGCCGGCACCCTTATCCCAAGTCTGGGGTCCCTACTGGGGTTCAGGTCGATTCCCGCGGCATGCCGCCCCGCCTACGATCACCGATGTGAGCGTGGAGACGGGCAGAGGCAGGTTGCTGGCGATCAGCGACCTCCACGTCGCCTACGCGGAGAACCGGGCGCTGGTCGAGTCGCTGCGGCCGGAGACCGACGACGACTGGCTCCTGGTCGCCGGCGACGTGGCCGAGCGCATCGCGGACGTGGAGTGGGCGCTGAGCCTGCTCAAGGAGCGCTTCGCCACCGTCGTCTGGGTGCCCGGCAACCACGAGCTGTGGACGCCGCCGCGCGATCCCGAGGGGCTGCGCGGCGAGGAGCGCTACCGCCGGCTGGTCCAGGTCTGCCGCCGCATCGGCGTCCTCACTCCTGAGGATCCCTACGCCGTGTGGACGGGGGCCGGAGGGCCCGCGACCGTCGTCCCGATGTTCATCCTCTACGACTACAGCTTCAGGCCGCCGGGCACCTCCCGCGAGGAGGCCCTCGCCCGGGCGTTCGAGCTCGGTGTGGCGTGCACGGACGAGTTCCTGCTGCATCCGCACCCCTACCCCAGCCGGCAGGCGTGGTGCCGGAACCGGCTGCGGGAGACCGCGTCCCGCCTCGAGGACCGGGACCCCGGCCTCCCCACGGTCCTGGTCAACCACTTCCCGCTGCTGCGGGAGCCCACCGCCGTGCTGCGCCACCCGCACTTCGCCCTGTGGTGCGGCACGGAGCACACCTCCGACTGGCACCTGCGCTACCAGGCCACCGCGGTGGTCTACGGACACCTGCACATCCCCAGAACGACCTGGCACGACGGTGTGCGGTTCGAGGAGGTGTCGCTCGGCTATCCCCGCGAGCGGCGCCCCCACCACCGTGACGGCCGCCTGCTCAGGCAGATACTCCCGGCTCCCGCCGCGGCCCGGTGACCCCCGGCCGGTCGCATGCACGGATTGTGACCGGCGGACCACCGGACATATTTGGTCAGAAAAACTTCCCGACCCGTGCAGCGTTTTCCGCGCAACGTCGCGTGTAAATATGCGAACCGGCCGATCCCGCCATCATTCGGGCGGCACGCAACCGAAAAGAAACGGACAGGAAATAAGGCGGCGGCAACCGCCGGCCATTTACCCGAGTGACGGCGGGACGGCATCGCTCGGTCACCTCATATTCGCGGTTGATCTGACGTGAATTCGATACGGCGGCTCCGAGGCACGGGGTGAATGATGGACGAAGTGATCAATGCAGCGGTGCTGCGGGTCGTGCAGAGCATGCAGGAGAACCTCGGCGAACAACTGACGATCGACGACATGGCGCGCACAGCCATGTTCAGCAAGTTCCACTTCTCCCGGGTCTTCCAGCGGGTCACCGGCCTGTCCCCGGGCCGTTTCCTCTCGGCCGTACGGCTGCGCGAGGCCAAGCGCCTGCTGGCGTCGACCTCGCTGACCGTCACCGACATCAGCCACCGCGTGGGCTACTCCAGCGTCGGCACCTTCAGCTCCCGCTTCACGGGCAGCGTCGGCGTGTCGCCCACCCGGTACCGCCAGCTCCACTCGGTGCGGCCGGCGGTCTCCGTCCCGGCCCCCACGGGCACCGCCACCGTCCTCGGGAGGATCTCCTCTCCGCTGCGGGGTACTCCCGTGTTCGCCGGGCTGTTCCCCGACCGGATCCTCGAAGGCTGGCCCGTCAGCTACACCTTCGTCCGCGAGTCCGGGCCGTTCGTGCTGGAGAACGTGCCCGAGGGCAGGTGGCACCTGCTGGCGCACGCCGTCGCGGAGGGCCACGAGGACGCGCTCAACCTCCCCGCCACGGGCGACGAGGCACTGTGCGTGGGCCGGCTCGGACCGATCACGGTCCACCGGGACACCGAGACCCTGCACGCCGAGGTGCCGCTCCGCCCGATGACCCCCTTCGACCCCCCGGTGCTGCTCGCGCTGCGCGAGCTGCTGGCCGCGGAGCACGGCGCGGACGAGTCCCCCGCCCCGCGTACGCCCGCCCCGATCCCCGCTCAGCGGCGCGCCGCGCTCGCTGTGAGCCGCTGACCCCTCCACCCGCGCGACGGAGGCGCCGCCGATCCTCGCGCCGACCCGGTTCCCCTCGGTCCTGACCGCACCGTGGCGCCCTTCCGCCGTCGCGGCGGGACCTCGCTCCGCTCCTCCCCCACCGCCGCCTGCTCCGCGGGCTCCCTCTGGGCTGCCCGCGGTACGGCGCCGCGCGCACCGGCAGGGCGGACGGGGAAAGGGCTCCGGAGGAACCGGCGGCGGGGCGGCGGCGGGCCGGCGGCAAAAAGGCCGCCCTCCCGTTTCCGGGAGGGCGGCCGGCTCTGCCCGCGGCGGGCTACCCGGCGGACGGCCCGCGGACGGGCGCTGCCGGATGCACGGTCATCGGAAGCCCGCCCTTGACCCGCAGGGACAGCATGGCCTCCGGCACCACCTTGCGCCCCGGCACGTTGCGCAGCCGCAGGTCGCGGGCGACCATCGCGATCACGAACGTGGCCTCCATCATCCCCAGGTGGTTGCCGACGCAGAACCGGGGCCCGGCGCCGAACGGGATGTAGGCGTACCGGGGCCGGTCCGCGGGCCGCGCCGGGTCGAACCGCTCCGGGTCGAACCGCTCGGGCTCCTGCCAGAAGGCGGGGTGGCGGTGCAGCGTGTAGGGGCTGACGAGGACGTCGGCCCCGGCGGGCACGTGATAACCGCCGATCTCGTCGTCGTTCACCGCCTGTCGGGGCAGCATCCACACCGGCGGGTAGAGACGCATGACCTCCTCCACGACCATGGCGGTGTACCGGAGCCGGTGCAGGTCCTCGTAGACCGGCAACCGGTCGCCCAGCACCTCCACCGCCTCCGCGTGCAGCCGCTCGCGCACCTCCGGATGGTGGTCGATCAAGTGGAACGTCCACGACAGCGTGCTGGCCGTCGTCTCATGGCCGGCGAGCAGGAGCGTGACCAGCTCGTCGCGCATGCGCGTGCGCCCCACTGCGGGGTCGGTCTCCCGCCCGGTCGAGTCGATGAGCCGGGAGACGATGTTGTCGCCGTCGCCCGGCCTGGCCAGGCGGTCGGCCACCAGGTGGTCGACCACCCGCTGCAGCTCCCGGCGCGCGCGCCGGAAGCGCAGCTGCTTGGGCAGCGGGATCCACATCGGCACCAGGCCGAGCGTCACCATCTCGAACATGGCCTGGTCCTGCACGGCCTCGAACGCGTGGCCGATCCCGCCGAAGGAGCCGAGGTCGGCGTCGAGCAGCGTACGGCCGAGCACACCGAGCGTGAGCCCGGTCATCTCGCCGACGACGTCGACCGGCCCGCGCCCCTGGTGCGCCCGCAGGCGCTCCACCAGTGCCGCCGCCTCCTGCGCGATGGCCGCGTCCTGCCGGGCGATCCGCTTGTTCTGGAACAGCGGCTGGATCGTCCTGCGCTGCTTGCGCCACAGCTCGCCCTCGCTGGTGAGCAGGCCGTCGCCGATGGCCCGCCGGGCCTGCACCAGGCCGAGCCCCTTGCGGTAGTTGCCGCTGTTGTCGGCCAGGACGTGCTTGGCGTGGTCGGGGTGGTTGAAGAAGTACATGGTCTTGGGACCGATGGACAGCTTCACCGCGTCGCCGTACGACGCCGCCACGGTCATGAGCGCCAGGCGGTCGCGCACCAGCTTGGCGAACAGACCCGGCCCGGCCGTGAACGGAGGCCCGGGGGGCACCGCGCGGCGCCCCCCGGAGGACGGCGGCCGCGCCCGTCACGGCCGGGCCGCGCCGCCTGGTCAGAGTCATGCCGTCACCTCACTCCAGTCCGGCATGATCTGCCGGAACCTGCTCTTGTAGACCACCAGGGCGTCGCCGTCGGCCTCGTGGTCCACGGAGAGCACTCTTCCGATGAACACGGTGTGGTCGCCGCCGTCGTAGGAGCGCCACAGCTCGCACTCGAAGCGGGCGATCGCATTGTCGATCAGCGGCGTCCCGGTCAGCGGGCCGGGCGTCCAGGGGACGTTGTCGAACTGCGCGGCGCCCAGGGTGCGGTGCCGGTTGGCGAAGTGGCGGGCCTCGGCCTCCTGGTGCGCGGCCAGCACCGACACCCCGAAGAGGCCGGACTCCGCGAGGCACCCGTGCATGACCGCGGCGCGGTCGACGCAGACCAGCAGGAGTGCCGGGTCGAGGGAGACGGAGGTGAAGGAGTTGGCGGTCATGGCGTGCGGGATGGGACCGCCCGTCGTCACCACGGTGACCCCGGTCGCGAAGGAGCCGAACGCCTGCCGCAGGGCCTTCGCGTCCACCTCCTGCCGCACGGGGACGGAGTCGTGCACAGTCACGCTGATGCCTCCTGCTCGTTGTCTGGACGCCGCGCCTAGGGCGCGTACGGTTCGAGCGCCCGGACCAGGGCCTCGGGGACCCTGGCGGGGGCCGTACGGGTGTTCGGCCCGCGCATGCAGGCGACGCGCTGCCGGCCGCGGGCGACGAGGGTCTCCCGGCCGTCGGCGCGGTCCAGCCGGACGTAGTCGAAGCTGAACTCGACCTGCGTCTGGGTGAGATCGACCAGGCGCATCCGGATGGACAGCTCGTCGAAGGCGGTGATCTCCGCGAAGAACTCGCAGTCCACCTTCAGCGTGAACAGCTTCAGGTCGTCCTGCACATCGGCGAGCACCTCCGGCGCGCGCTCCTTGAGGAACATCTCCCGGCAGCGTCCCTGCCAGCGCAGGTAGTTGACGTAGTAGACGTTGCCGACGAGGTTCGTCTCCTCGAACCCCACCGTGTGCAGGTACTCGAAGTACTTCCCCATCGGTTTACGACCGCCCTTCGGTGAGAACCGCCACCACGACGGGGCCGGCCGCGTCCCGCAGGCTCGTGACGAGCGTCGCGATCCGTGGTCCGTCCCCCGCCGCCAGGACCGTCCAGGCGTCCCGCTGCGCGGGAAGGACGGTCAGCGGGGTGTCCGGCGCCAGGCCGGCCGACCGCAGGCACTCGGCCGCGGCCAGCACCCGGGCCCCCGCGGTGCCCGGGGCCTCGCCCGTGGCCGCGGCGACCCGCCCGGCGAGGGCCTCGTGCGCCGCCTCGGTCCACTCCACGTGCTCGGTCACCGGGACGACGGCGCAGCCCCAGGGGGGCCGGGGCGCCACTGCGCACAGGGTCAGCCCGGCCGCGTGGGAGGCCGCCACGGCGAGACCGCCGACCTCCGGCCGCCCGCCGTCGCCCACTTCACCGCCCGCCTGGCCTTCGAGACCGACGTGTCCGACGT
>NZ_MWJN01000189.1:0-6933 GCF_002027145.1 Microbispora sp. GKU 823
AACGGCTCGGCCGACCGGTCCCACGCCACGGAGTCCCGCGGCAGCAGCCTGCCCGCCACCCCTGCCCGCCACTGGGGCCGCCGCGGCGGCGGCCGCCCGACCCCCCGGAGGGAACATGACCGGAGACGACGAGGACGACGCCAACCGCACGGTGGTCGTCCCCCCGCCCCGCAGGCGGCCTCCGCCTCCCTTCCCCGCCTCCGGGCGGGCCCCGGAACGGTGCCGCGGGCGAGCCCGTCCCCGACGCCGCCGACAGGCACAGCACCACGGTTCCCGGAAGGCTGCCCGGTGCCGGGAACGGCCCCGCACCCACGCCGGGGCCTCCCGCCGCCCCGCCGCACCCCGGCACCTTCCACCCCGGCACCTTCCAGCCCGGGGACGGCGTCCCGGGAAGGCCGCCCAGCCTGGGCACGGACCTGTTCGCGATGCAGACTCCCGCCGGGCCGGACGCCAAGACGCAGGTCCGGGTGCTCGTGACGATGGGGATCGCGCTCTTCGGCGTCCTCGCGCTGATCCTCCTGGGCGTCTTCATCTTCGCCAGGTGACCGGTGCGCAAAGGGATCGGCTACGCCGACGCGGTGCGCCTGCTCGGACAGGAGAGCAAGGTCGCGAAGGCCCTCACCGGCACCCTGATCGAGGCCGTGCCGGTGCTGTCGCTGTTCGACGTCAAGGACGAGGCCGTACGGCTGGCGGGCGAGGCGACCGGCAGGCTTCGCGACCGGGTGACGGGCCTGAACCGGTACGACCGTACGGCCCGGCTGGAGGCCGCCCAGGCCGTCCTCGTCGTGGCGGCGTTCTTCGAGGCCCTTGACGAGCTGCCCCTGCCGTTCGACCCGAAGGATCTCCGCCTCGACCGGGACGAGCAGGCGGCGCTGGCCGGGTCCGGCGCGGGTCAGGAATCGTTCGTCCACACGCTGATGACGATCGAGCCGGCCGGTTTCCGGGCCGATCGCTCCTACGCGGGCATGCTCGACTCGATCGGCGCGTACTACCGCAGGCTCGCCACGGCACTGACCGGGTTCGTCTCCGGGCTGGCGGTCCGTGACCGCCTGGACGCGACCGAATGGGAACGCGCGAAGACGGCGATCGAGGAGGAACTGCCGGAGACCGCCTGCCGGAGGTACGAGGAACTTCACCGGCGGCTGGCTCTGGACATCCCCGAGTTCGCGCTGTGGCGGGACACGATCGAGCGGCGGCGGCTCACCACCGGGCTGGGCGAGCTGGAGAGGCTGCTCACCGAGGTCGCCGCCCGCACCAGGACGCCGGAGCACCGGCACACGCTGTCGCGCGCCCTACGGGCCGTCCTGGACCGGCCGATCGCGCAGTCCGGCGAGGTCCCCTCGGGCATGCGCATGCCCACGCTCGTCGAGGCGTACGTGAACCCGGACTTCCGGCCGGCCGTGTACGGCGAGCAGGCCGATCCGAGCGCGGAATGGTGGTGGGACCAGAGGGAGCCGAGCGACGACATCGCAGGCTTCCTGGCCCGCTACTTCACCTCGCCCGAGGCCACCAGGATGCCGCTGGTCGTGCTGGGCCAGCCCGGCGCGGGAAAGTCCGTGCTCACCAAGATCCTGGCCGGTCGCCTCCCGGACGGCGACTATCTCCCGGTGCGCGTGCCGCTGCGGGAGGTGCCGGCCGACGGGACGATCCAGGAGCAGATCGAGGCCGCGGTGCGGGAGGCCGTCGGTGAGCACCTGAGCTGGCCGGAGCTGACCCGGTCGGCGGACGGCGCGCTGCCGGTCGTCATGCTCGACGGGCTGGACGAGCTGCTCCAGGCCACCGGCGTCCATCGATCCGACTACCTGAGCCGGGTGGCCGACTTCCAGCGCAGGGAGGCCGAGCTGGGCCGCCCGGCGGTCGTGCTCGTCACCACGCGTACGGCCGTCGCCGACCGGATGCGCTTCCCACCCGGATGCCTGACGATCCGGCTCGAACCCTTCAAGGAGGAGCAGGTCCGCCGGTGGCTGGCGGTGTGGAACGCCGCGAACGACGAGTACTTCACCGCGTACGGGCTGAAACCCCTGCCACCCGAGACGGCCTTGGCGCACGGCGACCTGGCGTCGCAACCGCTGCTGCTGCTGATGCTCGCGCTGTACGACGCCGACGCGAACGCCCTGCAGCGCGGCGAGACCGGGCTCAGCCAGGCGGAGCTGTACGAGCGGCTGCTGACCCGCTTCGCCCGCCGCGAGGTGGACAAGCACCAGCCGGGACTGCCGGAGACGGCGGCGGCGCAGGCCGTGGAGACGGAGCTGCGCACCCTGGCCGTCGCGGCGTTCGCGATGTTCAACCGCGGCAGGCAGTGGGTCACGACGGACGACCTCAACGGCGACCTGGCCGCGCTGCTCCCGGCTCCGGCGGCCCAGACGACGAGCTTCCAGGCACCCCTCTCCCGGGCCGACCGGGTGATCGGGAAGTTCTTCTTCGTCCACCAGGCGTCCGCGGAAAGGGACGGCGCCGAACTCCAGACGTACGAGTTCCTGCACGCCACCTTCGGCGAGTACCTCGTCGCGCGGATGACGCGCGATGTCCTGCGCGGCATGGTCGCCCGCGAGACGGCGGCCGCGGCCGATCCGCTCTTCGGCCGGCCACAACCGGACGACGGGCTCCTGTACGCGCTGCTGTCGTTCTCCGTGCTGACCGGGCGGCAGCCGATCGTTGGGTTCCTCCGCGACCTGCTGCCCGCCCTCGACCGCGAGCCGGCCGTGGACCTGCTCGTCCGATTGCTGCACGCCGCCGAGACCCGCACCGGCGACAGCCACCCCGGGTACCAGCCCGAGAAGTCGACCTTCATCACCCGGTACGCCCACTACACGGCCAACCTGGTGATCCTCGCCTCGCTCATCGCCGACGGCATAGCGGGCAGCCGGCTCTTTCCCCACCACAAGCTCCCCCATCGTGCCTGGTATCGCTTGGCGTCCCTGTGGCACTCACGGTTCAGCGGAGCCGACTCCGACTCCTTGATCGGAAGCTTCCAGGTCGAACGCGTGCTCCAGCGTGACCATCACGACCTGCTCATCCGGTACATCGGCACCGGGAGATACCAGCGAGTGGGCGGTTTCAATCTCAGGTGGGGTTCGGGCGCGGTCGCGGTTGCGGGATCGGGTGAGGAGATCCTCGATATCGCGCACTTCCTCTGCAACCCGGTACTCGACACCCTGGCCGAAGCCGCCCAGCAGTCGATGTTGGTCGAGACCGGCCGTTCAGAGGGCGCGCATCCGGGCAGGAACGATGCGACAGGGAGAGGCTGAAGGACTGGGACATGGACGAATTCCGGATCGAGCACGACTCCATGGGCGAGGTCCGGGTGCCCGCCCGGGCGAAGTGGCGGGCCCAGACGCAGCGGGCGGTGGAGAACTTCCCGGTGTCCGGCCGGGGGCTGGAGCCCGCGCACATCGCGGCGCTCGCCCGCATCAAGGCCGCCTGCGCGAAGGTCAACGCCGAGTACGGCGTCATCGACAAGGACATGGCGCAGGCGATCCAGGAGGCGGCCGAGGAGGTCGCCGAGGGACGCTGGGACGACCAGTTCCCGGTGGACGTCTTCCAGACCGGCTCGGGCACCTCGTCCAACATGAACATGAACGAGGTCGTCGCGACGCTGGCGCAGGAGCGGCTCGGCCGGCCCGTCCACCCGAACGACCACGTCAACGCCGCCCAGTCGTCCAACGACGTCTTCCCGTCCTCCATCCATGTCGCGGCGACGTACGCCGTGGTGCACGAGCTGACGCCTTCGCTGGAGCACCTGGCGACCGCGCTGGAGGAGAAGGCGACCGAGTTCGCCGACGTGGTGAAGTCGGGCCGCACCCACCTCATGGACGCGACGCCGGTCACGCTCGGCCAGGAGTTCGGCGGCTACTCCACCCAGATCGAGCTGGCGCTCGAACGGCTCCAGGCCGCGCTGCCGCGCCTGGCCGAGCTGCCGCTGGGCGGCACGGCCGTGGGCACCGGCGTGAACGTGCCGGGCCCCGGCTGGGCGCAGGCCGTGATCGCCGAGCTGAGCCGGACGACCGGCCTGCCGTTCACCGAGGCCAGGGACCACTTCGAGGCGCAGGGCGCGCGTGACGGCCTGGTCGAGCTGTCGGGCATGCTCAAGGTGATCGCCGTCTCGCTCAACAAGATCGCCAACGACCTGCGCTGGATGGGGTCGGGCCCGCGCGCCGGGCTGACCGAGATCAACCTGCCCGACCTGCAGCCGGGCTCGTCGATCATGCCGGGGAAGGTCAACCCGGTGATCCCGGAGGCCGTGACCATGGTGGCCGCGCAGGTCGTGGGCAACGACGCCGCGATCACGATGGCCGGGGCCTCGGGATCGTTCGAGCTCAACGTGATGCTGCCGGTGATGGCCCGCAACGTGCTGGAGTCGATCCGGCTGCTGGCCAACGTGTCGCGGCTGCTCGCCGACCGGTGCGTCGGCGGGATCAGCGCCAACGTGGAGCGCCTGCGCGAGTACGCCGAGTCGTCGCCCTCGATCGTCACCCCGCTCAACCGGTACGTGGGGTACGAGGAGGCCGCCAGGATCGCCAAGCAGGCGCTGAAGGAGCGCAAGACGATCCGGGAGGTCGTCATCGAGCGCGGCCACGTGGCGAGCGGTGCGCTGACCGAGGAGCAACTCGACCAGGCGC
This sequence comes from Microbispora sp. GKU 823, assembly GCF_002027145.1. Taxonomy (NCBI): domain Bacteria; kingdom Bacillati; phylum Actinomycetota; class Actinomycetes; order Streptosporangiales; family Streptosporangiaceae; genus Microbispora; species Microbispora sp. GKU 823. The sequence continues at coordinate 4,620 of NZ_MWJN01000189.1, forward strand.
TGGACGTGCTGTCCATGACCCGCCCCACATAGGAGGGTGGGCATCTATGTCGCCGGCCGCCATGTGCCGGGCGGAACCTGGTTCCTATCGTGAGGCAGCATGAGCCTTGAAGGGCGTACGGCCCTCGTCACCGGCGCGGGGAGCGGCATCGGACGGGCGTGTGCCCGGCGCCTGGCCGCCGAGGGCGCGCACGTCGTCGTCGCCGACATCAACGCCGAGGCCGCGGACAAGGTGGCCGCCGAGATCGGTGGCACTCCGGTGGCCGTCGACCTGTCCGATCCGGAGTTCCTGGTGGCCTGGCGGGGCCAGCTCCCGCCCTCGCCGGACACCCGCCTCCAGGCCGACATCGTGGTGAACAACGCCGGGTTCCAGCACGTGGCCCCCATCGAGGAGTTCCCGCCCGAGATCTTCGGCAAGATCATGCGGGTGATGGTCGAGGCGCCGTTCCTGCTCGTGCGGGACGTGCTGCCCGGCATGTACGAGCGCGGCTGGGGCCGGATCGTCAACATCTCCTCCGTGCACGGCCTGCGCGCCTCGCCGTTCAAGGCGGCCTACGTGACGGCCAAGCACGCGCTGGAGGGCCTGTCGAAGGTGATCGCCCTCGAAGGGGCGCCGCACGGCGTGACCTCCAACTGCGTCAACCCCGCCTACGTCCGCACGCCGCTGGTGGAGAACCAGATCGCCGACCAGGCGCGCACCCACGGGATCAGCGACGACGAGGTGGTGGAGCAGATCATGCTCGCCCCCGCGGCGATCAAGCGGCTGATCGAGCCGGACGAGGTGGCCGAGATGGTCGCCTACCTGTGCGGCCCGCAGGGATCGTTCGTCACCGGCGTCTCGATCCCCATCGACGGAGGATGGAGCGCGCGCTGACCACTCCGGCCCCCAAGAACGCGACGGCCCCCAAGAACGGGACGGCCCCGAAGACCGCGGACGGCGCCCGCGCCTACCTCGACCTGCTCGCCCGCGAGGCGTCGGCGGTCGAATTCGAGGGCCCTATCCTGCAGGCCCGGGCGGCCGGGGCCGACTCCGCGACGCTGGAGGAGCTGGAGCGGGCCAAGGTCGCGGCGCTGCAGGTGCGGGCGGTGCTGCGCCGGCGGGCCAAGCGGGAGGCGGAGCTGTCGGCGCTGTTCGACACCGCCAGCGACCTGGCCGGGCTGCGCGACCTCGACGCGGTGCTGGAGGCCATCGTGCACCGGGCCAGGCAGCTGCTCGCGACCGACATCGCGTACATGACGCTGAACGACCCCGAGCGCGGCGACACCTACATGCGGGTGACCGACGGGTCGATCTCGGCGAGCTTCCGCCGGCTGCGGCTGCCCATGGGCGCCGGGCTGGGCGGGCTGGTGGCGCAGAGCGGCACGCCGTACAACACGGCGGACTACTTCGCCGACCCGCGGTTCCGGCACACGAACACGATCGACGTGGCCGTCCACGAGGAGGGCCTGGTGGCGATCCTCGGGGTGCCGCTGCGCCTCGGCACGCAGGTCATCGGCGTGCTGTTCGCGGCCAACCGCAGCGCCAGGCCGTTCGCGCAGGAGGAGGTGGCGCTGCTGTGCTCGCTGGCGGCGCACGCCGCGGTCGCCATCGACACCGCCCGGCTGCTGCAGGAGACCCGCGCCGCGCTGGCCGAGCTGAGCGAGGCGAACACGCTGATCAGGGCGCACAGCGAGTCGATCGAGCGGGCCGCCGACGCGCACGACCGGATGACCGGCCTCGTGCTGCGCGGCGGCGGGGTCGAGGACGTCGCCGCGGTCGTCACCGAGGTGCTGGGCGGCCGCCTGACCGTGCTGGACGACGAGGGCCGCCCTCTCGTGGGCGAGTCCGGCGACCTGGACACGGGCGTGTTCGACGCCGCGCAGTCCTCGCGAGCGCTGGGCCGCACGGTCAAGCGCGGCGACGCGTACGTCGCCTCGGTGGACGTGGGGGCGGCGCCGCTGTGCACGCTGGTCCTGCGGACCGACCACCCGGTGTCCGACACCGACCAGCGGATCCTGGAGCGCGCCGCGATCGTCACCGCGCTGCTGCTGCTGTTCCGCCGCAGCGTGGCCGAGGCGGAGGGACGGGTGCGCGGCGAACTGCTCGACGACCTGGTCTCCCGCCCGGAGCTGCGCGGGCTGGACGACCGGGGCGCGGCGGCTCGGCGTCGATCTCGACGCACCGCACGTGCTGGTCGTGGCACGGCACGACGGGCAGCGGGAGCGCGGCGCGTTCTGGGCGTCGTCGCAGGCGACGCTGGCGCCGAGGGCGGCGTACGTCGGCAGGCAGCCGATCAGGAACGTCGACCCGCCCATCAGGAGCAGGCTGATGACGA
>NZ_MWJN01000019.1:0-105457 GCF_002027145.1 Microbispora sp. GKU 823
GCGACGGCCACGCTGCGGCGTCCCGCCGCCCGACCCGTCCGCATCTCGCGGCCGACCGGTTCGCCGGTCGTCATCGGACCGCCGTCCGGCCCTGTCGAGCAGGTGGGGCCGGACGGTGATCGAGGGGGATCCCGCTTGGAGAACGGCGCCGGGCGCGCTTCCGGGTGCGCGCCCGCGTCCTGCCACACCGTCACTGGAGCGTGTCCGGTCCGCCCTCCGCGGCCCCGGACGGGACGCGCTTCCGTCTTCCCCGGCGATGTGACGGAGGCCGGATCAGTCGGCAGTATTGGCTACGTTCAAGAACTGCCGTTGATCCGATCCGGGGGGGATCCACCTCGTGTTACCGCTGTCGCCCGCGACGCCCAGTCCTGAGCCGACCATCGTGCCCGACGCGGACGCAATGGTCGCGAAGGTGTCGGAGGCTTGCGAGAAGAGCGAGGGCATCTTCTGCACCGTCCTGAACAGTGCCTTGCCCGGCAGGACCTTTCCCGCCTGGGTCCAGCTCGTGGCGGGCATCGTGGACGTGCTGCTGATGATCGTCCTGATCCTGGCCGGAGCGCTGATCATCCGGAACGTCGTGCACCGGCTGATCACCCGGCTCACCATGCGGGCCAGCGTCGGGGTGCTGCCGGAGCGGCTGCGCGGCAAGAACGTGCTGACCAGCACGGAGGCCGCGGCGGCGATCATGACGGAGCGCCGCAGGGCGCGCGCCGAGACGATGGGCTCGGTGCTGCGGAGCCTCGCATCGGTCGTGATCCTGGGCACCGCGGCGTTGATGGTCTTCGCGAAGCTCGGAGTCGAGCTGGCACCGCTGCTCACGAGTGTCGGCATCATCGGTGTGGCGGTCGGCTTCGGCGCCCAGGAGCTGGTCAAGGACTTCATCGCCGGCATGTTCATGCTGCTGGAGGACCAGTACGGCGTGGGCGACGTGATCGACACCGGGGTGGCCGTCGGCACGGTGGAGGCGGTCACGCTGCGCATCACCCGCCTGCGCGACGCCGACGGCAAGGTCTGGTACGTGCGCAACGGCACGATCACGCGGGTCGGCAACGAGTCGCAGGGCTGGTCGAGGGCCCTGGTGGACGTGCCGGTGCCGTACGACAGCGACGTGGCGACGGTCCGCGAGCTGCTCAACGGCATCGCGCACGACCTGTGGGAGGACCCGGAGTACCGGGACACGGTCATCGTCGAGGAGCCGCAGGTCTTCGGCCTGGAATCGGTCTCGGGCTCGTCCGTCATCTTCCGGATCAGCGCGAAGACCGTGCCCGCGCGGCACCTGGAGGTCGCCCGTGAGCTGCGCCTGCGGGTGAAGCGGGCCTTCGACGAGAAGAGCCTCACCTTCGCCGCCTGACCTTACCGATCGGTAGCTGACTTAGGCTGAAATCGTGACCAGCGAGCAGACCCTGTCCTTCTACGAGGCGATCGGCGGCGAGGAGGCCTTCGAGCGGCTCGTCCGCCGGTTCTACGAGGGCGTCGCGGAAGACCCGCTGCTGCGCCCGATGTACCCCGAAGAGGACCTCACCGGGGCGGAGGAGCGGCTGCGCCTGTTCCTCATCCAATACTGGGGCGGCCCGAGGACCTACAGCGAGCAGCGCGGCCACCCCCGGCTGCGGATGCGGCACGTGCCGTTCGTCATCGACGAGGCGGCACGGGATGCCTGGCTCAGGCACATGGGCGACGCCGTGCGTTCCCTCGGTCTGCCGGCCGAGCGCGAGAAGGAGCTGTGGGACTACCTCGTCTACGCCGCCCACAGCATGGTCAACGCATAAGTAACGGAAACAGCGGGCAGCCCAAGACTCATGGAAACAACCCCCTGGTGGCGTGATGCCGTTGTCTATGAGATTTACGTCCGCAGTTTCGCCGACGCCTCCGGCGACGGTACGGGCGACCTGGCGGGAATCCGCGACCGCCTGCCTTACCTCGCCGAGCTCGGCGTCGACGCGATCTGGCTGACCCCCTTCTACCCCTCCCCCATGGCGGACGGCGGCTACGACGTGGCGGACTATCGCGACGTCGATCCGTTGTTCGGGTCGCTGGCCGACTTCGACGACCTGGTCGCCGACGCGCACGCGCACGGCCTGCGGCTGATGGTGGACATCGTGCCGAACCACAGCTCGTCGGCCCACCCCTGGTTCCAGAAGGCCCTGGCGTCCCCCAGGGGCTCCCAGGAGCGCGAGCGGTACATGTTCAGGGACGGCGGTCCCGAGGGCGGCGGAAGCGGCCACGGAGAGCCGAACAACTGGCTGTCGACCTTCGGGGGCCCGGCGTGGACCCAGGTGCCCGACGGGCAGTGGTACCTCCACCTGTTCGCGCCCGAACAGCCCGACTTCAACTGGCGCAACCCGGAAGTGCGGGAGGAGTTCCTCGACATCCTGCGGTTCTGGCTCGACCGGGGGGTGGACGGCTTCCGGATCGACGTCGCGATGGGGCTGATCAAAGCGGAGGGACTGCCCGACACCGATCCGGGCTTCACCTCGAAGTCGCCGATCTGGAGCCAGCCGGAGGTGCACGACGTCTACCGCGACTGGCGGCGGGTGCTCGACTCCTATCCCGGCACCCGGGTCGCCGTCGGCGAGGTCTGGACCGACTCGGCCGAGGACCTCGCACTGTACGTGCGGCCCGACGAGCTTCACCAGAGCTTCAACTTCGCCTGGCTTGAGGCCCCCTGGTCGGCCACGGCCTTCCGGAAGGTCATCGACGACACCCTCAAGGCCGTCACCTCGCCGACCTGGGTGCTGTCCAACCACGACGTCGTACGGCACGTCACCCGCTACGGCCAGGGGTCGCTCGACCCGGGGGCAGGTCTCGCCCGGGCCCGCGCGGCGTTGCTCGCCATGCTCGCCCTGCCGGGGTCGGCCTACCTCTATCAGGGCGAGGAGCTCGGGCTGCCCGAGGTCACCGACCTGCCTCCGGAGGCACGGCAGGACCCGATCTTCGCGCGGTCGAACGGCGAGGTGCCGGGCCGCGACGGCTGCCGGGTGCCGCTGCCCTGGTCGGGCACCGAGCCGCCGTACGGCTTCGGGCCCGGCGGGTCGTGGCTGCCGCAGCCGGCGGACTGGGCGGACCTCACGGCCGAACGGCAGGCGGCCGACCCGTCCTCGACGCTGTGGTTCTACCGCCGGGTGCTGCAGGCGCGCCGGGAGCTGCGCGGCACGCTGCCCGACGCGATCACCTGGCTGGAGTCGCCCGAGGAGACGCTGTTCTTCCAGCGGGGCCGGCTGATCTGCGTGATCAACTGCGGTGAGGGCGCGGTCGCGCTCCCGCCCCACGACCAGGTGCTGGTCACCAGCGGCCCGCTCGACGGCACCGCTCTTCCCACCGACACCGCGGCCTGGCTGCTCGCCGGCTGACCTCGCCCCGTCTCCGTGACCGGCCGCGGGCTCGCGCCGTCGCGACCGGTCACGGAGCGATGGAGAACCGCTTGAGGTAGGCGAGCTCGTCCTCGTCGAGCCTGCGGGGGCGGGCGGCCGCCGCGTCATAGGCGACCATGACCGTGCGCGCCTCGACGTAGAGCGTCTCGTCGTCGCGGATCTCGTACGCGAGGGTGAACCGGACCCTGGAGATCTCGGTGACCCACACCTCGACGCGGACGGGATCGGCGCGGAAGGTCAGGGGCCGCCGGTAGTCGATCTCGTGCCGGGCGACCACCAGGTCCTGCCGGCGGCCGGTGGTCTCACGCGGCCGCTCCCACAGCATGGACACCCGCGCGTCCTCGAGGTAGTCGAGGAAGCGGACGTTGTTGACGTGGCCGAAGCTGTCGATGTCGGCGAAGCGCACCTTGCGCTCGAAGACGAAGCGGGTCAGCTGCTCTGGAGGATGGCGTAGCTCGGTCACCGGTCAAACCTAACGGGCCCCGTCCCCCGCGCGGCGGCGGGGGCACGGGGCCCGCGGAAGTGAACTCGGCTCAGTCGCGGGTGAGCTTGCGGTAGGTGACCCGGTGCGGGCGGGCGGCGTCCGCGCCCAGCCGCTCGATCTTGTTCTTCTCGTAGTCGGCGAAGTTGCCCTCGAACCAGAACCAGTTCGAGCCCTCTTCCCACGCCAGGATGTGGGTGGCGATGCGGTCGAGGAACCACCGGTCGTGCGAGGTGATCACGGCGCAGCCCGGGAAGTCGAGCAGCGCGTTCTCCAGGCTGGACAACGTCTCGGTGTCGAGGTCGTTGGTGGGCTCGTCCAGGAGCAGCACGTTGCCGCCCTGCTTGAGGGTGAGCGCGAGGTTGAGCCGGTTGCGCTCGCCGCCGGACAGGACGCCCGCGAGCTTCTGCTGGTCGGGGCCCTTGAAGCCGAACGCCGCGACGTACGCCCGCGAGGGCATCTCGACGTTGCCGACCTTGATGTGGTCGAGCCCGTCGGAGACGACCTGCCAGACGTTCTTGCTCGGGTCGATGCCGGCCCTGCTCTGGTCCACGTACGAGATCTTGACGGTCTCGCCGATCGTGATGGACCCGGTGTCCGGAGTCTCGGACCCCGTGATCATCCGGAACAGCGTGGTCTTGCCGACGCCGTTCGGGCCGATGATGCCGACGATGCCGTTGCGCGGCAGGTCGAAGGACAGCTCGTCCATGAGCAGCCGGTCGCCGAAGCCCTTGCTCAGCTTCTCGGCCCGGATGACCGTCGTGCCCAGACGCGGGCCCGGCGGAATCTGGATCTCCTCGAAGTCGAGCTTGCGGTACTTGTCGGCTTCGGCGGCCATCTCCTCGTAGCGCTGGAGACGGGCGCGGCTCTTGGTCTGGCGGGCGCGCGCGTTGGAGCGCACCCACTCCAGCTCCTCCTCCAGGCGCTTCTTGCGCTTGACGTCCTTCTGGCCCTCGACCTTCAGACGCGCGGCCTTGGCCTCCAGGTAGGTGGAGTAGTTGCCCTCGTAGGCATAGCAGCGGCCGCGGTCGAGCTCCAGGATCCAGCCGGCCACGTTGTCGAGGAAGTAACGGTCGTGGGTGACGGCCAGGACGGTGCCGGGGTACTTCTCCAGGTGCTGCTCCAGCCACTGGACGCTCTCGGCGTCGAGGTGGTTGGTGGGCTCGTCGAGCAGCAGCAGGTCGGGCTGCTCCAGCAGCAGCTTGCACAGCGCGACCCGGCGCCGCTCGCCACCGCTGAGCGTGGTCACGTCCGCGTCGGGCGGCGGGCAGCGCAGCGCGTCCATGGCCTGTTCGAGCTGGCTGTCGAGGTCCCACGCGTTGCGGTGGTCGAGCGCGTCCTGCAGGCGGCCCATCTCCTCCAGCAGCTCGTCGCTGTAGTCGGTGGCCATCTGCTCGGCGATCTCGTTGAATCGGTCGAGCATCGCCTTGGTCTCGGCGACGCCCTCCTCGACGTTCCCGAGCACGGTCTTCGACTCGTTGAGCGACGGCTCCTGCAGCAGGATGCCGACGGTGAAGCCGGGCATCAGCCGGGCCTCGCCGTTGGACGGCTGCTCCAGCCCCGCCATCATCTTGAGCAGCGTCGACTTGCCCGTGCCGTTCGGGCCCAGGACACCGATCTTGGCCCCCGGCAGGAACGACAGCGTGACGTCGTCGAGAACCACCTTGTCACCGTGCGCTTTGCGCACGCGCTGCAACGTGTAGATGTACTCCGGCATACCTTCAAGCCTAGGGGATCGCACCGGCAGCGCCGTCCGCGCTGCGGGGAGGTGGGGCCACTGGGGCGGCTGGGAGGCAGACCCTGTCCCTGCCGAGCTCTTTCGCACGGTAGAGGGCGAGGTCGGCGGCGGCCAGCAACTCGATCAGGTCCTCGCCGTGAACGTTCATGATGGCCACGCCGGCCGACACCGTGACCGTGATCGTCGCCTGCTCCGCGGGGACCACCATCCGGCCCACCCGGGTGCGCAGCCGCTCGGCCACCCGCCTCGCCTCGTGCACGTCGGCGCCGGGCAGCAGCACGACGAACTCCTCGCCGCCGAAGCGCCCCACCACGTCGTACTCGCGTAGTTGCGTACGGAGGGTGGCCGCCACCTGGGCGAGGACCTGGTCGCCCACCAGGTGGCCGTAGGTGTCGTTGACCTTCTTGAAGTGGTCGATGTCCACCAGGACCAGCGCGAGGGCGTCCCCTGTCCGCTGGGCCCTGGCGATTTCGGTGTCCGCCTCCCGCTGCCAGGCGGCCGCGTTCAGCAGGCCCGTCTTCGGGTCCGTACGGGCCGCGGCCTGGAGCTGGGCGTGCAGCAGGCTCCGCTGGAGCAGCACGACGGGCGGCAGCACGAGCAGCAGCAGCGCCAGGTTGAGGCCGCAGACGACCGCGACGAGCACGCCGAGGCAGAGCTCGACCGCGTCGAGCAGGACGCGTTCGCGGTCCCACAGGACCTCGCCCCAGCGGCCCTCCGGGTCGGACGCGTGCGCCGCGACCGCGATCAACGCGGTGTTGAGCACCGTGAACAGCACCGCGCAGGCCGCCGCGATCGCGATCGGCCCGCCCTCTCCCGCCGACAGGTGCGCGGGGACGGAGACCGAGCGATGGAAGACGGCCGAGGCGGAGGCCGCCGCGAGCCCGATCGCCGCCGCGCTGAACACGCGGCGATACAGCACGGTCGCCCGCACCCTGAGCTGCAGCAGGATCTGCATCGGTATGGGTGCGAGCAGGGCGTAGACCGGCGGAAGCAGGAACGCCACCGGCAACCACCAGGCGGACAGCAGGTCACGGGACACACCGGCGGGCATGCCGAGGCGGCGGGTCGCCTCGATGCACACCGCACCGCACACGGTGAGCGCCCCGAACATGGCGACGTGGTGAGCGTGGAACGCGGTCGACTTCGCCAGCACCGCGATCAGGACCGCGTCGAACGCCACGATCGCGCACACGTACGACACGAGGGCGGGCGGCTGGGCCAGCAGCGGCCAGCGACTTCGCGAGCAGATCGCGCTTCGCGGCCTGGCCGAGGTCTGACCGGTTGCCGTCATCCCGCCCCCCAGTAGCCGAAGCCCATCTCACGATGAGTAACACAATAGTTGCGGAGGGTGCGATGCGCGACGGGAACCGCTACCTTGGCACGATGGCCATCTGCATCTGATGGGCTAAGGAGGCTTCTGCGGCGGTTTGCCCGACCCGGGATTCGTGCTGTTCCGGCCGAGGCCGTGGCGCCGCCCAGGGCGGCGAGCAGGCCGGCTCACCCGCCGGTGCTATGGGGTGCGGGGAAGCGGCGGCAGCGGCAGGGGCAGACCAGGCAGGCCGTCGATGCTGGTCGCGACGTGCTCCTTCTTGTGGAAATACGCGTCGAGCGACTCATCGGTCTCGCGTTCGAAACGCGACCCGTGCAGCGGGCGGTCCCCTTCATAGGTCATGAACGGGACGGCGTACCCGCACGTGTCACGGATCTTCTCGGCGGTCACGACGATGATCGCGCGCAGGCCGTGCCGGCTCGGGTCGATGTCCGGGAAGTGGCGCATCAGGCCGGCCCACCGTGGATCGTCGCGGAAGACCGGCTCTCCGCGACCGTGCACGCGCACGATGTTGGGTGGCGTCGAAGGCGCACCACATCAGGGTGATGCGGCCGTTCTCGCGCAGATGGGCGATCGTCTCGGCGTTGCTGCCGGCGAAGTCGAGGTAGGCCACGGTGAGCTCGTCGAGCACGGCGAACGATCCGCTCAGGCCCTTGGGCGAGAGGTTGACTGTGCCCTCGCCGTCCAGCGGCGCCGTCGCGGTGAAGAAGATGTGCTGCGCCTCGATGAAGGCACGCAGTCTCCCGTCTATCCGCTCATAGCTCTTCCCCATGACCCGATTATGACCGGGGTGATCCGGTTGGCTAGGAGCGGGGATGGCGCAGCCAGAGCGGCCCGCGGTGACCTGCGGATGGCGTCCGCAGGCAGCGGGCCCGAAGACGGCTCTGCCCTTTGGCCCGCTGGGTCGCGGCGGGCCAAAGAAGCGAACATCTCTGCGGCGACCACCTCCAGCCGCCGCCGGACACGCGCGAGTTCCCCGGGGATCACGCCCGCATCGCGCTACTCCCTGCCTGTCGCTGCCTGAACCGACCGGACGCACACGGCTGACCTGCGAGACACTGCTACGCCGCCAGTGCGGGTGGGAGCCAGGCGGCCTCGGCGCTTTCCCGCGCGCCGCGCTCCGGGCCCGTCGCCCCGTCCAGCGCGCTTTCCTCCGTGCCGGTCTCCCCTGTGCCGGTCTCCTCTGTGCCGGTGTCCTCCGTGCCGGCGGCCGGCGATGTCGCGCACCAGGCTCCGTCGGCGTGGTGGGCGCCGGCGGTCCCCCGCGCTCCGGCCGCCGCCAAGGCCGTGCCATTCGTGCTCCGTTCGCCGACGAGGGCGTCGAACGCCTCGTCACCGCCTCCGTCGACGACGGGCGCCGCGCCGAGGGCGGCGGGACCGGTCAGCTCCCACTCCCGCGTCGCGTCCTCCATCGCATGGCGCTCGTCGTCGCTCGGCGCGCCCGCCGAGTAGGCCCGGATCGGCTTCTCGAACGTGGCGATGCCCCACTTCAGGTCATGGCCCACCGAACTGGCCTCGATCTCGGCCCAGAACCGCTGCTCGCCGTCGCGCTCGAACTGCTTGATCCGCAGCTTGCCGTACACCACGACCGGGTGGCCCTTGCGGATCGACTGCTGCACGTTGTCCGCCAGGCCCCGGTAGCAGCGCACGGTGTAGTAGGTGGTGTCCCTGGTCTGCCAGGTGTTGGTCTGCTGGTCGAGGACGCGCCTGTTGACGGCCATCCGCATCGAGGTGACACGCGAGCCGTCGCGGAACTGGTACTGCCGGGGGTCGTCGGTGACGTTCCCGCTCAGCGTGACGTAGATGTCGTTCATCGAAGTGCCTCCCCGGCCCGGTCACTCGCCGGGCTCGGGGGACACACTGGCCGCGCCCCCCACCGCCGCACGGGCCAGAAACCCGTTCTGTGGACGAAGCCGCGCCTGTGGACAACGCTTCCGGCTCGTGCACGCAGCCGCCGGGCACGGGCGGGCGGCAGGCGTTCAACCCCGGCCGCAGGCGTTCAACCCCTGGCGGCAGGCGTTCACCCCGGCAGGCGGTCAGCGCCGGGCGGCCGCCATCGCGCCGAAGAACTCGTTGTAGCGGTTCAGCTCGCGCTCGACCGGCTGGACGACCATGTCCTGCGCCAGGACGCCCACGCGACGTCTCATGTCGTGCTCCAGCCGGTCGCGTTCCTTGCCCGCGGCGAGCACCACGAAGTTCCTGCTCGCCATGGCCGAGAACAGGCCGAGCCCGAGGACGCTGATCATCATCAGCCCCACCCAGGGCAGCACGGCCACGTCACCGAGGACCTCGGCCGGCGGACGGCCCGCCTTGAACACGCCGTACGCGAGGATCGCGCCCGCCCAGGCGAGGCTCGCGACGAACATGACCACCAGGAGGTACTGCCAGATCTTCAGCAGCCACCACCAGGCGGGCACCCGGTCGAGCGGCGGAGCCACCTCCGACAGCTCCTCCGACAGCGCCTCGGGAAGCTCGTCCGCCCGCGAGCGGGCCGCCTCGCGCACGCCGTCGCGCCACACCTCGGGCATGCCTCCCGTCAGCCCGTCGGCGAGCGCCTGCACCGCGTTGTCCACCTCGGCGGGCTGGGCGGTGACGGCACTCGCGACCAGACCGCGGATGTCGTCCTTCACGGCCCCCAGGCGCAGGCTCTTGAGCGGGTCGGGCCGCAGCCGCGCCGCCCAGCGCGCGTACGGCCAGCCGACCCAGTCGCCGGACCGGACGGCGTACACGTTCTCGAGGGCCTCGCCCAGCGCGGAGACGCCGATCGCGTCGCACAGCGCGTCGACCAGCCCGGCACGCCGCGCGCCGTCCACCGTGGGCTCGACCCGCAGCAGCTCCGGCACGTCCTTCACCAGGCGCAGCACCAGCCGGTCGAGGTCGGCCTCCAGGCGCTGGTAGGCCGCACGCCGGGCGGCCACGGACTCGGCCAGGACGGCCTTCAGGCTGTCCACGCCCTTGCCGGTGGTGGCGGACGTCGCGACCACCCGGGGATGGGTGACGCCCTCACGCCGGAGAAGATCCTCCAGGTCGGCCACGCACTCCGCCTGCTCCTCCGGGGTGAGCCGGTCGGACTGGTTCAGCACGAAGACCGTCACCGCGTCGTGCCCGGTGAGCTCGGTCACGTAACGCCGGTGCACCGAGGCGTCGGCGTACTTCTGCGGGTCGAGCACCCACACGATGAGGTCGGCCACCTGGATCAGCCGGTGGGCCTCGTGGTCGGTGAGCGCTCGGATCGAGTCGTGGTCGGGCAGGTCGAGCAGGATCAGCCCGTGCAACTGGCTCTCGCCCTTGTCGAGGGCGCTGGCGCGGGCGAACCGGTGCCGCCACTGGATCTGCAGCCAGTCGAGCAGCGGGCCCGCGCCGTCGATGCCCCACACGCAGGCGTGGGTGCGCGCCGTGGTCGGCCTGCGTACGCCGATGGGCGAGAGCTCCAGCCCGGAGACGGCGTTGAACAGGGACGACTTCCCGCTGCCCGTGCCACCGGCGAGCGCGACGACCGTGTGGTCTGACGACAGCTTGAGCCGGTCGCCCGCGCGCAGCAGGAGCTGGGCGGCCTCCGTGAGCAGAGCCGGGTCGAGCCGCCCCTGTCCCAGCTCGACGATCTTGGCCAGGGCGGCGAGCCTGGAGCCGAGCCCGTGCTGGGTTTCGGCGGTGCTGACAGCCGTCATGGATTCCTCACCGTTGTGCCGGACCGGAGGCGTACCCGGGCGTGATCTGCCGGATCGGCTCCGTCATCGTGCGACCTCGAGGTTGTACGTTGCCTGGTAGAGCCGCGTCGCCGCGGCCTCGTCCGGGATGCCGGCGCTGTCGAGCGCGTCGACGTACCGGAGGGTCTCCTCGTCGAAGAGCAGTCCGACGCGAGCGCGCAGGTCGCTCCGGGCCTTGGCGCTGATGTTGCGCAGCGACTCGGCGCCGAGCAGGCCGCGCAGCAGCCGCTGGGGGCAGCGCACCGGCGCCAGCGCCCGCCGGCGCGTCCGTGGCGCCGTAGCCGAGCAGGCCGATCATGAAGATCAGCGAGAGCGACTCCACGTCGAAGGAGATCAGCTTGGCCACCGAGCGCTTGGTCACGCCCTCGGTGCGGATCAGTTCGGTGACGTGGTCCTGCCAGGCGGTGATGGTCCTGGTGGTCCTGCGGGCGATCTCCTCCGAGGGGCGGCCGAGCCCCGGTGTCGCGGCCAGGCGGTCGCCCGCGCCCGCCCGCTGCCGCCAGCGCGCCACGGCCTCCTCGGCGGCCTGCTGGACGGCCGAGTCGACCAGCGCTTCGAGGCCCGCCCGCAGGGCGGCCTTCAGCCCGCGCACCCGCTCGGGGCCCTGCTGGTGGCCCTTGGCGCCGCGGCGCAACTGGAGCGTGCGCATGAGGTCGCCGGAGCCGGCGAAGTCCTGCCATCGCGCGAGCACCTCCCCGCGCAGCAGCGAGCCGTCCCTGGTCGCCTCGTCGATCCGCGCCAGGGCGCCCATGTACGCCGCGTCGACGTCGGAGCGCAGGTCGGCGCGCAGGGCGACCTGGGTTTCGAGGTGCCGGGCGAGCGCGGGCAGGCGGGTGCGGAAGCTGTTCAGCACGCCGTTCAGCGTGGCCTTGACCGCCGCCTCCCGCCGCTCGTCGTCGACCGACAGCGCGGACAGCCACATGCGGAGATCCGCGATCTCGATCTCGGGCAGCCGCCCGTCCTGTACGGACGTCTCGTTGATGACGAAGCGCTCGACCTCGCCCAGGCCGTACTCGTTCAGCATCCGGCCGAAGTGCTTGACGACGACCTCGCGGGACTTCGGCGGCACGCGGGACAGCACGATGACCAGGCGCGCCCCGCGCTCCTTGGCCCGGCGCAGCAGGCCCCAGGACGGCGCGTCGGCGTACCGGGACGCCGTGGTGACGAACACCCACAAGTCGGCGGCGTCCAGCATTCGGTGTGCGATCTCGTGGTGCTCCTCCACGACCGAGTCGATGTCGGGCGTGTCGAGCAGCGCGAGCCCCCTGGGCAGGGACGGGCTCGACGTCAGCACCACACTGCCGGGCGGGGCGTCCCGGGTGGGTTCTTCGAGCCTTTCCAGACCGCCCAGGAGATCGCCCCGCGCGTACCACTCGTGGTCGCCGGGGTGGCACACGATCACGGGCGTCGCCGTGGTCGGGCGGCGCACCCCCGTGGCCGAGACCTTCCCCCCGGCGAGCGAGTTGACGATGGTGGACTTGCCCGCCCCCGTCGAACCGGCCACGGCGATCAGCGCGGGCGCGGTGCTCATGTGGACGCGCGGGATGACGTAGTCGTCGAGCTGCGCCAGGACCGCCGCCTGCGCCTTGCGCGCCTCCTCGGCACCCGGCACGTCGAGGCCGAAGTGCAGGCCCTTCACCGCCGTACGGAGCTGGTTGAGCGCCTCGGTCAGCGCCGCCGAGACCGGCTCCGGCATCGGGAACGAACGGACCCCGTCGTCGTCGGCGTCCTCCGCGTTCCCGGCGTCCTCGACGTTCTCGGCCTCGTCGGCGTTCTCGTCGTCCTCCGCGTGCTCCGTGTCTTCGGCGCCCTCCGAGTCGTCCTCACGGTGCTCCGAGACCTCAAGGTCCTCGGCGTTCTCCGCGTCCGCCGCGTCTTCGGCGTCCTGCTCGCCGTCCTCGATCGCATCCTCCGCCGCGTCGGCGGCGGACCCGTCGGACGGGGCGGACGGCCGCCCGCGCGAGCCCGAGGGATCCGAAGCGGGCTCCGGTGGGGGCTCGTCGTCGCGGATCGGGCGGAACGCGATGGTCTGCTCACCCGGCGACTCCGGGTGCTCCCCGATGTCCGGCTCCTCGGTCACGGCGTCGCCGGAACCCGCACCGGTCCCGTGGTCGGGCGTGTTCCTGGCTGCCGATCTCACGGGACCCGCTCCGCTCGCACCATTTCGATCTCCTGGCCGACCTTGACGACCTCGCCGACGATCACGATCGCCGGAGGCCGCACTCCGGCCGCGGTCACCCGTTCCGCCACGGTCGACAACGTGGCGGCAACGGCTCGCTGGGTCGGAAGAGTACCGTCCTGTACCACCATCACGGGAGTTTCCGGTGAACGTCCGTCTCGCACCAGCGTTTCGGCGATCTCCTTGATCCGTTCGACCGCCATGAGAAGTATCAGGGTTCCGGCCGATCTCGCCAATCCGGGCCAGTCGACGGTGGACCTGGGGTCGCCGGGCGCGACGTGCACGGAGATGACGTGGAACTCCTGGCTCACCCCGCGATGGGTGACCGGGACCCCGGCGGCCCCGGGGACCGCGACCGCGCTGGTGATGCCGGGCACCACGGTCACCGGGATGCCCGCCCGGGCACAGGCGAGCATCTCCTCGCCGCCGCGGCCGAAGACGAACGGGTCGCCGCCCTTCAGCCGTACGACGAACCTGCCCTTGCGGGCGTGCTCGATGAGCAGTTCGTTGATCTTCTCCTGGGGCAGCGACCGGCCGTACGGCACCTTCGCCGCGTCGATCAGCTCGACGTCGGGCGACAGCTCGTCCAGGAGCGCGCGTGGGGCGAGCCGGTCGGCCACGACCACGTCGGCCTGGGCCAGGAGCTGGCGTCCCCGCACGGTGATCAGACCGGGGTCGCCGGGACCGCCGCCGACCAGCGCGACGCCGACCGGCTTGGTGCGGTGCCGCCGGGCGTCCACGGTTCCATCGCGCAGCGCGCCCACGATCGCGTCGCGGATGCCGGCCGCGCGGCGGGGGTCTCCACCGGCGGTGACCGCCACGCCGATCTCCTCCACCCGCCCGCTGGCGGGGGTCCAGGCCGCGGAGGCGTCCTTGTCGTCGGCCCGCACGCACCAGATGCGCTTGGCCTCGGCCTCGGCGCGACCGCGGTGTTGACGTCGCGGTGGTCGGTGCAGGCGTGCACCAGCCAGGCGCCGTCGCAGTCGCCGACCTGGTAGGGCCGCCGCTCCCAGGTCACCCGGCCCGTGGCGATGAGGTCGTCCAGCGCCGGGGTGACACTGGGCGAGACCAGGGTGACGGAGGCTCCGGCGTCGAGCAGTGCGGGGACCCGTCGCTGAGCGACGCGTCCGCCGCCGACCACGAGCACACGCCGCCCGTCGAGGCGGAGGCCGAGCAGGTAGGGCGCCATGACCCCTGTCTCCCTATTGCGTCAAGCGTGCATTGTTAGGAGGCAAACCTACCCGCTGGGCTCGGGCGACATTCACAGGATGAGACTTGTGAGTCCACGGGGCGGTCGCCCGCGGGCCCGCGCGAAGCTCACTCGCCCTTGTCCGCCACACCCGCGGAGTCGAAGGTGGCGACCTCGTGCATGACCCGCGCCGCCGCGCTGACCAGAGGGTGGGCGAGCAGCCCGCCGGTTCCCTCCCCGAGGCGCAGCCGCAGGTCGACGAGCGGGTCGAGGCCCAGGTGGGCCAGCGCCGCCGCGTGGCCCGGCTCGGCCGAGCGGTGCCCGGCCAGGCAGTAGCCGATCGCGTCGGGTGCGAGCGCGCCGGCCACCAGGGCCGCCGCTCCGGCGATCACCCCGTCGAGGATGACGGGCACCCGGGCCGCGGCGGCGCCGAGCACGAAACCGGCGATCGCCGCGTGCTCCAGGCCGCCGACCGCCGCGAGCACGCGCAGCGCCTCGTCAGGCCCGCCGGGTACGGCTCCCGCCTCGGTGATCCCGTTGGCCCGCAGGCCCTGCCGTACGATCTCGATCTTGTGCTCGTAGGTGGCGTCGTCGACGCCGGTCCCCCGCCCGGTGACCCCGGCGGCGGGCCTTCCGGTGAAGGCGCAGATCAGGGCGGCCGACGCGGTGGTGTTCGCGATGCCCATGTCGCCGGTGACCAGGCAGCGCCCGCCCGCGTCCACCAGGTCGCGGGCGACCTCGATCCCTGCCGTCAGGGCGGCGACGGCCTGCTCCCGCGTCATCGCGGCCCCTGCGACAGGTCGGCCGTGCCGTACGCGACCTTGCGGTCGAGCAGCCGGGGCGCGGGCGGCAGGTCGGCCGCGACACCCACGTCCACCACGGTCACCGACGCGCCCACCTCGGCGGCGAAGGCGTTGGCGACCGCTCCTCCCGCCGTGAAGTTGGCCACCATCTGCGCGGTGACCTCCTGCGGCCAGGGGCTCACCCCCTGCGCGTGCACGCCGTGGTCGGCGGCGAAGATCGCCAGGGCGGCCGGGACCGGAAGCGGCGGCGGGCAGGTCCCGGCGATGCCGGCGAGCCGCACCGCGACGTCCTCGAGCACCCCGAGCGAGCCGCTCGGCTTGGTGAGCCTGTCCTGGTGGGCCCTGGCCTCCGCCATGGGACCGGGCTCGACCGGGCGGATGGCGCCGATCGTCTCGCCGAGGGACGTCATGCTCTCTCCTTCTGCGCGGCGTCTACACCGCGCTGGCGACTCCGGGCTGGGCGAGCGGCCCGTCCGGCGCATCGCCGCGGGGCTCCTCCCCCGCCTCGCCGCGGCCGGTCACGCCGATCATGCTATCGGCCTCGATCTCGCCGTCCGTCTCCGGTTCCGGCGTCTCGGCGTCGAGCGTCTCCACGTCGAAGGCGTCCAGGTCGAGCGGTTCCAGCTCCAGGGGCACGGAGTCCAGCGGTTCAGAGTCCAGCGGCCCGGGGCTCGGCGGCTCGGCGCCGGCGTCCCTGGTCGTGTTCAGGCGCGGGGCGATGGCGGTCACGAGCCCGGCCCCGGTCTCGGCGTCCGGCGTACGTCCGGCGGGGAACGGCCGGGTCACCGGCAGCAGCGTGGACGGGCGGCGCGCCGCCGGGGCCGAGGACTGACCACCCCCGGCGAGCGCCTCCTCGTACCTGTCGATCACCACGTCGGCGAGGCCTTCGCAGTCGCCGATCACCTCGGCGCAGCGGATGTCGAGGCCCTCGTGGTTGGCCCCGTACGCCAGCGCCTGCGCCCAGATGCGTTCGAGGACTCCGCCGGCGAACAGGACGTACGGCAGGACGATGACGCGCTTGGCGCCGAGCCTGCGGCATCGCTCCAGGCCGCCCGGCACGCCGGGGCGGGTGTGCGACACGTAGGCGGTCTCCACGGTCAGCAGGTCGGCGGCGTGGGTCTCCCAGAACAGCCGCGAGACCCGGTGGACCTCGGCGTTGACGGCGGGGTCGGTGGAGCCGTGCCCGACCAGGACGACCGCGGTCTCGCCGGGACCGATCTCGGCGGGCGGCTCGTCGGTCACGAACCGCGGCATCTCCGCACGGGCGTCGGCGAGCCGCTCCGCGAGCAGCTTGAGCACGCGCGGGTCGGGCCCGAGGGGGCGGCCGAGGTCGTATTCGAGCGTTGGGTGCCGCTCCTGCTCCAAAGCCATGGTGCCGGGGATGTCCCCGAGCGCGCGCCGGTCGCCGGTCAGGCTGAGCGGCACCGCGATCAGATGGTGGTGCCCCCGGGCCACGAGAGAGGCGATGGAGTCACCGAGCGGGGGGCGGGCGTTCGTGATGAAGCCGCCGCTCACCTCGGCGGGAAGCCCGTCGAGGCGGCAGCGAAGGCGGTGAACGAACCTGCCGAACTCGGCGACGCCGGTCTCATCGTGGCTGCCGTGGCCGATGAGCAGCAGCGGCGGTTTCATCTAGCTGATCTCCCCTGCAGTTGACCTGCGTGTCGTTCACAATCCCCGCTCCCGTCCGGGCCGGCGCCGCCCGTGTGCATGCCGGGGCGAGGTCTCCCGCTTCAGGGACGCGCGCTCACCGGCCGGCGGGAGGCTCACGGCTGGCGAGGATAGCCTTCCGGCCCTCAATCATGGTGGTCGCTTGACCGATGGGCACAGCGACTAGGGGGATTCTTTACCTATTGCCATGAAATTTCCCCGTTGAGCATGCCGAACAGGACGGCGTCGGCCCAGCCCCCCGGGACCGGCAGCGCCTGCCGCATGATGCCCTCCTCGATGAACCCGGCCTTCCTGGCGACCGCCTGACTCGCGCGGTTGCCCGTCGCGACCAGCAGGTGGACCCGGTGGAAGCCGAGGTCGAACAGGTAGGCCGTGGCCAGTTGCGTGGCCTCCACCGCGTACCCCCTGCGGCGGGCCCACGGCGCGATCCAGT
Source organism: Microbispora sp. GKU 823 (assembly GCF_002027145.1). Classification (NCBI taxonomy): domain Bacteria; kingdom Bacillati; phylum Actinomycetota; class Actinomycetes; order Streptosporangiales; family Streptosporangiaceae; genus Microbispora; species Microbispora sp. GKU 823. Next base: position 16,900 of record NZ_MWJN01000019.1, read on the forward strand.
ACCCCAGTTCGGCGTCCCCACGCTCGTGGTCCTCGCGCTGCACCCCGATGGCTCCGGCGAGCCGCTCCCCGTCCTTCGGCTGTATCGCGAAGTTGCCACCATAGCCGGGGCCGTTCGCGTGCGCGAGCCGGGTGCACCACTCAAGCGCGCGCTCCAGCGTGTACCCCTCGGCCCACGGCATCCAGCGGGCGATCTCGGGATCGCCCTTGACCGCGTCGACGACGTCGAAGGCGTCCTGCCGGGCGAACGGCCGCAGCACGAGCCGCTCGCTCTCGATCCTGCGGCGCGGGACCGACCGCTCGTCGCCGCGCAGGCGGCCGAAGACCACCAGGTCGTGCGGGCCGTCGTCCTCGAACCCCGCGCCGCGGAGCAGTCCCTCGCGGGTGAAGCCGGCCTTCTCCGCGACCCTGATCGAGGCGAGGTTGTCGGCGTTGGCCCGCAGTTCGATCCGCCTCAACGGGCCCTCCCGGAGCAGGCGGCCGACGAGCCCGCGGACCGCCTCGGTCGCGTATCCGCGGCGGCGGTAGGCGGGATGCACGCCGTATCCCACCTCCGCGGTGCCCGCGCCCCACTGGGCCTTGAAGACGCTGATCGACCCGACCACGCCGTCCCGGGCGTGCATCGCGAGGTGGATGCCCTGGCCCGAGCGCCACAGCTCGTGCACGCCGTACGACAGCCACTGCGCGATGCCGGACGCGTGCCCGGGCGCGCCCGGCGGCAGCGCGGTGGGATGCGCGCCGTCCTCGATGATGGCCCGCACCTGGCCCGCGTCCCCGGGGCCGAACGGCCGCAGGATCAGCCGTTCGGTGTTGATCGTCAGCCGCTCGTCGAACAATGCGTCACTCCATCACATGAGCGGATTTTTCGCCCGCCGCAGATTATGTGGGACACGGCCTCACCGCTCTCGATGTTTGGGGCAGGCGGTCCGGGTACGAGGCACGTCAGTGACCCTAATCGGGAGGTGAGGTCATGAGTATCCAACGCGGCAGCGCCAAGCACGGCCGCCGGCTCGACGAGCAGCAGAAGCACGAGACGCAAGGCCTCGTGCAGGGCGCCGGGAGCAGCCGGGCCGAGGAGTGGCGCGAGCCCGAGCCGACGCAGCAGCCCGAGGAGGACATGTCGCCGCCGCGCCGGCAGCCGCCCGGCCGCGAACCCGGGACGCCGCTCGGCATCACCCCCGCCGACGTGGAGCGGCGCAGCCACCTCGCCACCTGGCTCAGCGACGCCGGTTTCCCCGCCGACCCGGCCAAACTGCTCGCCCACGCGGAACGCAAGAACGCCCCCGACGCCGTGATCGACGCCGTACGGCGGCTGCCCGAGATGAGGTTCCACAACATCGGGGAGGTGGCGGAGGCACTCGGGCTCGGAGTGGAACGGCAGCGCTGGTAGGAGGGGCCCGGTGAGACTGGACTTCATTCGCGGGCTGTACGAGCGGGGCGGCCCGTACGCCTCGGTATACGTGGACACCGACCGGTCGTCCGAGGGCGCGGCCAACGTGATCCAGCGGCGGTGGGCCCAGCTCAGGGAGCGGCTCGCCGAGGAAGGGGCGCCGGCCTCGGCCCTCGACCCGATAAACGAGCTGATGCTCGATCCCGTGTGGGCCGCGCCCGGCCGCGCCGCCTTCGCCAGGGAGGGCGAGGTCGTGCTCACCGAGCCGCTCGCCCACCGGCCGCGCCGGCAGACCGCGCGGTGGTCGCCGCTCCCCCACGTGGTGCCGCTGCTCGCGCAGCGCGGCGAGCACGTCCCCGCACGTCGAGGTGCTGGCCGACCGGGCCGGAGGCGACGTCGCCGTCGTGGCCGACGGACAGCGGCGCGAGCTGACCGTGGAGGTGGCGGACCCGGACCGCCGCTCCAGAAGACCGGCCAGGGCGGCTGGTCGCAGGCCAACTTCGACCGGGAGGTCGAGGAGGGCTGGCGCCGCAACGCCGTGGCCCTCGCCGAGGTCGTGGAGAAGGAGGCCCACGGCATCGGCGCGGAGGTCGTGGTGCTGGCCGGCGATCCCAAGGCCCGCGCGCTCGTGACCGACTACCTCGCCAAGGACGTCGTACGGCGGCTGACGGTGGCCGAGCACGGCAGCCGCGCCCCGGGCGCCGACCTGGACCACTTCCGGCAGGAGGTCGAAGGGGCCTGCCGGGCCTGGACCGATCGGCGCTGCGAGGAGCTGCTGAACACGTACGCGTCCGGCAACGCCGTGGCGGGCCTGACGGAGACGGCACGCGCGCTCCGCGACCGGCGGGTGGGCACGGTGCTGATGCACGACGACCCGTCCTCCACGGCCATGATGTGGATCGGGCCGGAACCCACGCAGTTGTCCACCGACCCCGCGGAGGCTGGCCGCCTGGGGGGTCGAGGAGCCCATGCGGGAACGCGCGGACGCCGCCCTCGCGCGGGCGGTGGCCGCGACCGACGCCGAGCTGTGGTTCGTCCCGCGCCTCGAGTCACCCGACGGCATCGGTGCGCTGCTGCGCTTCTGATCCGGAGGCTCAGGTCACGATCAGCACTTCGAGCGTGCGGGGGCCGTGGACGCCCTCGACCCGGTTCAGCTCGATGTCGCTGGTCGCCGAGGGCCCGCTGATCCAGGTCAGGGGCCGCGCGGGGGCGAGCAGGGCGACGGCGTCCGGCACCCCCGCGACGACCTGGGCGGCCCGCACCACGCACAGGTGGTAGTCGGGCACCAGCGTGAGCGCCCGGCGGCCCTGGCCCGGCCCGGCGTCGAGCACGATCGTTCCGGTCTCGGCGATCGCGACCGCGCAGGTGGTGAGCACGCCGTCCACGGCGTCCAGGTCGGCGGCGCTCAGCGGCGGGTCGTCGGCGACCGCCTCCACGTCCGCGGCGGCGAGCCATGGCGCGGGGAACCCGGCGGGCACGACGACCGCCGCGCCCCGCGCGCGGCGAGAGACAGTGCGACGCGCTCGGCCACGCCCGCCTCGTCCACGACGTGGACCACGGCGCGGTAGTCGCGGACCCGCTCCTCGAACAGGCGGATCTCGCCCGGCGTCTGGGAGGGCCCGCGGTAGGCGCGGGTGATCTCGACGTCGGGCACGCCCGCCAGGGCGCGGCGGACCCGGGCGAGGATCAGGTCGCGGGAGCTCATCGACGGCCTCCGTCCGTGCGGTCCCACCAGTCGCGGAACGATTCGCGGGGCACCTCGGGGAGGTCCCTGGTGTCGGTCCATCCGCCGAGCGGCCCCGGCAGCCTGCGGGGCACGAGACGGCGCAGCCGTCCCCCGGCCCGTTGCAGGCGCGCCAGCCGTCCCGACCGCTCGAACACCCATCCGGCCGCCGCCATCCCCGCGCGTTCCGGCCAGGGGTGGCGGCCCGGGCCCGCAGGTCCACCAGTACGGACGGGATGTCGATGGCCACCGGGCAGACCTCGTAGCAGGCGCCGCACAGCGAGGAGGCGTACGGCAGCGAGCGGTCGAGTTCGGACTCCATGCCGCGAAGCTGCGGCGTCAGGATCGCGCCGATCGGCCCGGGATAGACCGACCCGTACGCGTGGCCGCCCGCCCGTTCGTACACGGGACAGACGTTGAGGCAGGCCGAGCAGCGGATGCAGCGCAGCGCCTGCGCCCCACCTCGTCGGCGAGCACGCCGGTGCGGCCGTTGTCGAGCAGCACGAGGTGGAACTCCTGGCCCTCGGCGGCGCCGGTCCACGTCGAGGTGTAGGGGTTCATCCGCTCCCCGGTGGAGCTGCGGGGCAGCAGTTGCAGGAAGACCTCCAGGTCGCGCCAGGTCGGCAGCACCTTCTCTATGCCGACCACGCTGATCAGCGTGCGCGGCAGCGTGAGGCACATGCGGCCGTTGCCCTCGGACTCCAGCACGACCATGGTGCCGGTCTCGGCGATCGCGAAGTTGGCCCCGGAGATCGCCACCCTGGTCTTGAGGAAGCGCTCGCGCAGGTGGAGCCGCGCCGCCTCGGCCAGCGCCGCGGGGTCGTCGGTCAGGTCCTCGGGGGCGGGCCGGCCCCAGCCGGACATGTGCTCGGCGAAGATCTCCCGGATCTCCGCGCGGTTGCGATGGATCGCCGGGACGAGGATGTGCGAGGGCCGGTCGTCGCCCAGTTGCACGATGAGCTCGGCGAGGTCGGTCTCGTAGGCGGTGATGCCGTGCTCCAGCAGCGCCTCGTTGAGGCCGATCTCCTGGGTGGCCATCGACTTGACCTTGACGACCTCGGTCTCGCCCGTGGCCTTCACCAGCCCGGCGACGATCCGGTTGGCCTCGGCGCCGTCGGCGGCCCAGTGGACGCGGCCTCCGGCCGCCGTGACGGCCTCCTCCAACTGGATCAGGTATCTGTCCAGGTTGCGGAGCGTGTGCTCCTTGATCGCCCGGCCGGCCTCGCGCAGCTCGGCCCAGTCGGGCGCCTCCGCGACGACGCTCGCCCGCCTGGCCCGGATCGTCCTGGTCGCCTTGCGCAGGTTGAACCGCAGTTGCGAGTCCCGTACGGCTCTCGCGGCGTTGCGGGGGAAGGGCCGGGTCGCCGGCATGCCGAGGAAGGTGACGCTCATCGGACCCCCGCCGTCTCGGCCGAGCAGAGGATCTCGGCCAGGTGCATCACCCGTACGCCCGACTTCTGCCGGCCGAGCATGCCGCCGATGTGCATCAGGCACGAGTTGTCGGCCGCGCACAGCACCTCGGCGCCGGTGTCGAGGACGGCCCGCACCTTGTCGGCGCACATCGCCGCCGACACGTCGGCGTTCTTCAGCGCGAAGGTGCCGCCGAAGCCGCAGCACTCCTCCGCGCCCGGCAGCGGCACCAGTTCGATCCCCCTGACCTGGCGTAACAGCGTCAGCGGGCGGTCGCCCAAGTGGATGCCGCGCAGCGAGTGGCAGGTCGGGTGGTAGGTGACCCGGTGCGGGAAGTAGGCCCCCACGTCGGTCACCCCCAGCACGTCGACCAGGAACTCGGTCAGCTCGTAGGTCTTCGGCACGACCTGCGCCACCGTGTCGGCGAAGGGTCCGCGCGATCCGGCCAGCTTCGGATACTGCTCGCGGATCATGGCCGCACACGAGCCCGAGGGGACGACGACCGCGTCGTAGCCGCGCAGCGCCGCCACGCTGCGCCGGGCCAGCCGTACGGCCTCGTCCCGGTAGCCGGTGTTGGCGTGCATCTGGCCGCAGCAGGTCTGGGCGCGGGGGAAGTCGGCCTCCACGCCGAGGCGGCGCAGCAGGCGCACGACCGCACGCCCGGTGTCCGGGAAAAGCGTGTCGTTGACGCAGGTGACGAACAGGGCTACCCGCACATGCCCTCCCGGCGTGTATGGTCAGACCAAATATGGTCAGACCATACATCCTGGTTCGCCCCCGGCGACACCGGCATCGCGAGGAGCCGTATTGACCACCGACGAACGCCGGCGTCCGGACGCCCGCCCACGCGCCTTCGAGGAGGTGCTCGCCCGCATCGAGGAGCGGATCGCGGCCGACGGCCTGACCGTGGGCGACCGCCTGCCGGGCGAACGGCAGCTCGCCGAGCAGCTCGGCGTCGGCCGGTCGTCGGTCAGGGAGGCGCTGCGCGTGCTGGAGACCCTCGGGGTGGTCGCGTCGCAGGCCGGCCGGGGCCCGGACGCCGGGGCGGTGCTCACCTCCCGCCCGGGAAACGCGCTCACCGACCTGCTCCGGCTGCACCTCGGCCTCGCGACGCTCTCGATGCGCGAAGTGATCGACACCCGGCTGATGATCGAGCAGTGGGCCGCGGCCCGGGCGGCGGCTCCCGCACTGTCGACTCGCGCGCTGACGGATTCCGCGCGGACGGCGACGGCGCGGATGGCGGAGGCGATCGCGGCCATGGACGCCGCCCGCGACCCCGCCGAGTTCGTCGAGCACGACATCGCGTTCCACCTGGCCCTCGCGGAGGCGGCGGGCAACCGGCTGATCGTGGCGGTCATGCGGGCGCTGCGCGACGCCCTGCGCCGCTACGCCGTGGACGCGGTCGTACGGCTCGGCGACACCGGCGGCCTCCAGGACGACCACCGGCGCATCCACCGGGCGATCGTGGACGGCGACGCCGAGGCCGCGGCTGCCGCGGTCGCCGAGCACCTCGCACGTGCCTATCCGGACTCTGGCCCGGATGCTTAGAACGTGTTCTAATCACCCGTGTGGCCGATGATCTGAGACTCGGGCTGAACCTCGGGTACTGGCAGCGGAACGCCGACGACGCGACCGAGGTCGTGCGGACCGCCGAGCGGCTGGGATACGAGTCGGTGTGGACCGCCGAGGCGTACGGCAGCGACGCGTTCACCCCGCTGGCCTGGTACGGCGCCAGGACGAGCCGCATCAAGCTCGGCACCAGCGTCGCCCAGTTGTCCGCCCGGCCACCGGTGACGACCGCGATGACCGCGATGACGCTCGACCACCTGACCGGCGGGCGGCTGCTGCTCGGCGTCGGCGCCTCGGGCCCGCAGGTCGTCGAGGGCTGGTACGGCCAGCCGTTCGCCGCGCCGCTCGCCCGCACCCGCGAGTACGTCGAGATCATGCGCAGGGTGTGGCGGCGGGAGGAGCCGGTGACGAACCCCGGCCCGCACTATCCGCTGCCGCTGCCCGGCGGCCTCGGCAAGCCGCTCAAGCTGATCACCCATCCGCTGCGGCCGGACATCCCCGTCTACCTGGGGGCGGAGGGCCCGAAGAACGTCGCGCTCGCCGCCGAGATCGGGCAGGGCTGGCTGCCGCTGTTCGCCTTCCCCGAGAAGATCGACGCGATGTACGGCGACGCGTTGGCCGGCGCGAAACCGGGGTTCGACGTCGCCGCCATGGTCATGGTGGTCGTCACCGACGACCTGCGGGCCGCGCTCGACGGCGTGAAGATGATGCTGACGCTCTACATCGGCGGCATGGGGGCCAAGACCCGCAACTTCCACGCCGACATCATCGGCCGCATGGGCTACGCGGAGCAGGCCCGCCGCATCCAGGAGCTGTACCTGGCCGGCCGCCGCGACGAGGCGTTCGCCGCCATCCCCGACGAACTGGCCGACGGCATCGCGCTCCTCGGGCCGCTCGGCCGCATCCGGGAGCGGCTGGAGCTGTGGCGCCGCAGCCCCGTCACCACGCTGCTCGTCATGGGCCCCCGCGACGAGCCCACGCTCAGAGCCGTACGGGATCTGGTCCTCGGCTGAGCGCGGCCCGGCCGGCGGCAGCGGCGGCGAACGCGCGCACGAGCGGATGCGGCTGGCGCTCGGCCAGCTCGGGCTGGAACAGCGTGACCAGATAGAAGGGGTGGACGGGCAGCTCGGCCACCCGTGTCTCCCCTTCCTCGTCGTGGCCGGTGAAGCGCAGGCCGTGGGCCGCCAGGGTCTCCAGATAGGCGGGATCGGGGCCGTAGGAGCAGAAGTACCGCTCCACGGTCCGGTCGGCGCCGACGATCCGCTCGGCGAGCGAGCCGAGGACGAGCCGCACCGCCGCCTCGTGCCCGGCGAGGGAACAGGCGAGCTGCCTGATCAGCGGATTCGGAGCGTCCGGGTCGTTCTCCGCGTGGCTCACGCTCAGCCCGCACACGTGGCGCGCGTACTCCAGCAGCGCGTGCTGGAAGCCGGCGCAGGTGCCGAGCAGCGGGATCGCGTGCTCCCTGGCGGTCCTGGCGGCCGTGATCGCGCCCTGCTCGCTGCGGTAGGGGCTGCCGGGCAGGATCCAGACGCCGTCGAACCCGTCGAGATCGGCGACCTCGTCGGTCCTGATCCAGTAGGCGTCCAGGTCCAGTCCCTCACGCTCGCGCAGCGCGTCGAGGATGAGCGGGATGCGGGTGTGGGAGCGGACGGCGGGCGACCGGTCGCCCACCAGAGCGATGCGGGGTCTCATGACCTCCATGCTGGCGACGTGCGAACTTAATGACAAATGATGATTTCTGGGGTCTCCATAAGCGATTCTGATGTCGTGGACCCTCATCTGCTGCGCACGTTCGTGACCGTGGTCGCCGAGGGGTCGTTCTCGGCCGCCGCGGACCGGCTCGGCTACACCCAGCCCGCGGTGTCCCAGCAGATCGCCGCGCTTGAGGCCGACCTCGGGGTGCCGCTGCTCACCCGCCGCCCCGTACGGCCGACCCGGGCGGGCGAGCGCCTGCTGGAGCACGCGGGGCCGCTGCTGCTGCGGCTGCGGGCGGCGCGGGCGGACGTGGCGCGGCTGGCCGCGCAGCCGCGGACCCTCACCGTCGCCGGCAGGCCCGCTCCGCCCTCACGGCGGCTACGACGGCGGCGCTGGCCGGGGTGACGACGCTGCGCATCGCGGGCGCGGCGGCGGCCGTGGCGCTGGTGGCCTCGGGCGAGGCCGACCTCGCGCTGGCCGACGGTCCGGCCGCGCCCTCCGACCCGCTGAACCTCCCCGACGCGGGGCCGCTCACCACCGTCGGCGTACGGGAGGAGGAACTGGTCGTCGTGCTGCCAGAGGGGCATCCGCTGGCGGGCCGGGCCGGCCTGCGGCTGGACGACCTGGCCGACGCCCTGTGGGTGGACGCCCCGGAGGTGATGCCGCTCGACCGCCTACGCGCCGTGGCACGCCTCGAAGGGCTGCGGCCCGGCATCCGTTACGAGGGCCACGACCCGGCCGTCGCGGCGCGCCTGGCCGCGGCCGGGCACGGCCTGACCCTGCTGCCGGCGTCCGCCGCGCCGTGCGGGGTGCGGGTGCCGCTGGTCGCGCCGAGGATCGTCCACCCGGGTCGAACTCGTGCACGCGGCCCTCCCGCCCGGCCCCGCCGCCGAGGTCGTCCGCGCGCTCACGTCCTGAGCGACAGGTCGCCCACCGCGTCGGCGTAGTAGTCCGACCCGCCGAGGTGGAAGGCGATCTGGCGGAGCGTCCAGCCCGCGCCGGGCGAGCGGTCGAGCTGGTCCGGGGTCAGCGCCTCCAGGCGGGCCGTCCAGATCCGGGCGAGCCGGGTGAGCCTGCTGCGGGCCTCGTCGAGGTCCTGCCCGGTGAACGGGGCGAGGTCGGCCGCAGTGGTGATCATTGAGCCGTGCCAGTGGTCGGGCAGCGGCACGCGACCGGCCAGCCGGTCCTCGACCTCCGCCAGGTGGTCGACGAGGTGGTCGGCCACCCGCCTGATCGCCTTGTGCGGGGTGTAGATCCGGTCGCCCGACGGCACGGGACGGCCGTCCCAGGCGGTCCAGGTCGCCGCCAGGCGGAGCACGTGGTCGATCATCTCGGTGACGACCCGCGCGGGCTCGCGGTCGTCGGTCGGCGGGGCGTCGGTCATGTGCGGCCTCCGGAGTGCAAGGGGTTGTTCGGCGCAGGCTAGGGCCGCGGTGTTTCCACGTCCGCCGAAACGTCCCGGCGGGCGTTCTCCGGAGATGGGCGCGAACCCGTGCGGCTGCCCGGGGGCCGGACCGGATTAGCGGGATCGCGGACGGGATAAGAGTGAGGCAGGTCACACACCCGGCGCGGGGGGAGAACGCATGCGGTCCACGTCGTCAGCGGTGAGCCGGGCGGCCGCCGGCGTGTACGCGGCCCTCGCCGCCCAGGTCGTCTCGGTGGCCGCGCTCGCCGTGTTCGAGGAGACCCGGGGCAGGCGGCTGGCCACGCAGATCGCGGCCTTCGGCGGCGATCCCGCCTCTCCCGCCGCCCGGACCGTCAGCGGCGCGGCGACGGCGTTCGCCGTGCTGGTCCTGGTGACGATCGGCGCCACCGTGGCGTGCGCCGCCGCCTACCTGTCCTGGCTGCGGCGGGTCCGCCCGGACACGCCGCCCGTCACGCTCGCGGCGGCGTGCTTCGTGCCCGGAGTCAACCTCGTGGTCCCGCCGTTCCTGGCGGACCTGGCCTGGCGCGAGGGCCCGGCGAGCCGCACCCGGCGAAGCGGTGGCATCGTGCGAAGCGGCACCGGACTGGGCGAGCCGTACGGCGGCAGGGACCGGACGCGTTGGCTGGTCGTCCTCGCCTGCTGGTGGATGAGCTGGCTGGCCGCGCTCGGGCTGGTGTTCACCGGCCCGGCACGGGACGGGCTGACCGGCCTCGGCATGCCACAGGCCATCGCGATCGCCGTCGCGGCGCTCCTGTGCGCCTCGGCCGTCCACGAGGTCACCGCCCGGCACGCGGACGCCGGACGGAAGCGGGCGGCGCGGCCCGCCGTCCGGCCGCAGGTCCGCCTCACCCCTGCCATCGACTCTGCTGTCAACCCTGCCGTCAACCAGGTCCTCGACCAGGTCCTCGACCAGGTCCTCGACCAGGTCCTCGACCAGGTCCTCGACCAGGTTCTCGACCAGGTTCTCGACCAGGCCGAACGGCCGTCCGGCAGGCCCGTCGCGACGGCGCCGGCCGCCCGTGCGGCACGCGCCGGGCGCGCGGACGGCGACGGGGAGGATCACCGACCGAGCGACGGCCCCGAGCCGTCGGAGCCGGTGTGCCAGAGCCGCCGCTGGGGCTCCCCCGGGTGGCCGGGGAACCACCCCTCCCGCACGGCAGGCGGGGCGCCGTTGTCGGAGTAGGGCGACCCCCGGTAGCCGTTGCCGTACTCGATGGGCCGCGGCCGGCATCCGCTACGGGGGTTACGACACGGCCGTCGCCGCGCGCCTGGTCGCGGCCGGGCACGGCCTGACCCTGCTGCCCGCGTCCGCCGCGCCAAGCGCGAGCACACCTGCCCGGCGGGCCGATCGCGGCGGTGTGGGACAACCAGGGTGCGCACGTCGGGCCGACCATGCGTGCCTTTCGTCGAGGCGCACGCGTGGCTGACCGTCTTCCGCCTGCCGCCCACGCCCCGAGCTCAACCCGGCCGGGGGTGTGGGCCGACCTCGGCTTTCCAGCCTCGGTATCGCCCTTTCGGTGAATGGCGCCTCTCGCGGGCCGGGCCGGCTTGTCGTGCCGCTGACGAGCCGAGATCTCTTACGTCAGACAGGGTTCACATCGTGGTCATCCGACGCATGATCGCCGTCAGTTGAACAGCGATACCTTTCCACGGGTAGCCATTGTCCCGGTATATACCACAGTTACCCATATCCGCAAAATGCTCCTCTTTTAGGTGGAATATGTATCGCACACGCCGATTAGCATTATCGTCCCGTCGTGTCCTTATTTCCGTGCTGTCCATCGTGGTGGCCACTGCGATGGTGGTGTCCCTCGCTCCCGTCACTCCGGCGCGAGCGGCGGCCCGGGACCTCACCATCACACTCAACGCCTCCGACCTCGGGGTGACCCCTTCCGTCCTTCGGGACATGGTCCCGGAGATGCAGGCGGAGATCAGAGAGCACGGCGGACTGGGCGACACGCTCAAGGAGGCGGTCGCGGACAGCCCGACCCCCGTGAGTCCCACCGTCGACACCTCGGTGTGGCCGAATTTCGGCGGCACGGTGAACGTGACTCCCGACGGCGCCGGCCTGGTCCTCACCATCCCGGCCGCGGAGATAACCACCTCCAGCTTCTGGCAGCAGGTCGCCACCACGGCGATCGCCTGGGTCGTCGGATACGGGCTCAGGATGCTGTGCATCGCGTCCTTCACAGCCAGCGGGGTGCTCGCCGCGACCATCCCGCTGATCTGCACCCCCCTTCAAACCACCGTCACCGGCATCATGGCGGCGCTCGTGTCGCACGCGTTCGCGGGAGACCTGGGCTCCCCTGAGGCGACCAGGGACATCATCATCGCCGGGATACTCGGACTGGCCGGGGGCTACATCTGGGAGAGATACCTCTCTCCGTGGGCGAAGGCCAATCTCGCCGATGCCATCAAGAGGGCCGGCACCTGGATCAGGTCCCAGGTGCCCTGGGTCGACTCCTGGTTCGGAGGCGTGGTCGCCCAGAGGGTGGAGCAGCTCGGCTGGCGGTTCCAGGAGCTGGAAGACCTCATCGCCGAAGAGACGGCGGCATGGGCCGGGGTTTCCTCGAACCTTCAGCGGAATCTGCGGATCATGGCGCTGGGCGACTCGATCACGTACGGCGCGGGCAGTTCGAACGGAGGCGGTTACCGGCCGGCTCTCAGCACCATGTTGAGAGAAGACGGGGCCACCGTCACGTTCGTCGGCTCACAGCACTCGGGCCCGGCGCCCGACGCCCACGAGGGGCACTCCGGCTGGACGATCTCCCAGATCGCCGGCATCACGGACTCGGCGATGGCCACGTATCGGCCCAACGTAGTGCTGCTGCACATCGGCACCAACGACATGAACAACAACGACAACCCGGACGGCGCGCCGGCCAGGCTCGGCGGCCTCATCGACCAGATCTTCCGGGCCGACCCCAATGTGACCCTCCTGGTCTCGACCATCGTCCCGTCCAACTGGGGGCCGACCCAGGAGCGGATCCTGCGGTTCAACAAGGCGATCCGGTCGGAGATAGGGGCGCGGTGGGTCGCCGGCAAGCACGTCTACATGGTCAATATGAACCCGGTGACGCTCACCGATCTGGCCGACCTCCTGCACCCCAACGACTCCGGCTATCTGAAGATGGCGGCATTGTTCTACCGCGGCCTGGTGGACGTGGGGCGGGCCGGATGGATAGCGGCATCCGACGGCGGGACCCCGGCCGGCGGCCCCGTCAGGGGCTGGTTTCCCCAGAACACGATCGCGTCCGGGACCTTCGGCGGAGCCACCGGCAGAGTCGTCTACGCCGACATCGACGGTGACCATAAGGCCGACTACCTCCAGGTCAACTCCAACGGCTCCGTCCAGGCCTGGCTGAACGGCGGCCCCAACCCCAAGGAGCCCACTGGCAGCGACTGGTACTGGTGGCCGCAGGGCACCATCGCCGGCGGCGTCGGCGCACCAGGCGGCAACATCCGCTTCACCGACCTCAACGGCGACGGCAAGGCCGACTACGTGAAAGTCAATGACGACAGCTCGGTGCAGGCCTGGCTGAACGGCGGCCCCAACCCCAAGGAGCCCACTGGCAGCGACTGGCTCTGGTGGCCGCAAGGCACCATCGCCAGTGGCGTCGGCGCACCCGGCAGCCGTATCCGCTTCGCCCCGCTCTTCGGGACCCGGTCCGCCGACTACATCCTCATGGGCGACGACAGCTCCGTTCAGGTCTGGCAGAACGGCGGCCCGAAGCCCAGCGGCGGCGACTGGTACTGGTTCCCCGGCGGGCAGATCGCCAGCGGTGTCGGCGTCGACGGCACCCGGATCCAGTTCGCCGACCTCAACGCCGACGGCCGGGCCGACTACCTCGACGTCGACCCCCAGACCGGCTCCACCCGGGCCTGGATCAACTTCGGCTGAACACACGGCGGGACCGGACAGCGCTGTCCGTCCCGCACCCGGAAGCGCCGGGAAGACAACACCGGCAGGGCGGGGAGGATCAGCGGCCGGGCGGCGGCCCCGAGCTGCCGGAGCTGGCGTGCCAGAGCCGCCGCTGGGGCGCGGCCGGATGGCCGAGGAACCGCCCCTCGCGTACGGCCGGCGGGGCGCCGTTGTCGGAGTAGGGCGACACCCGGAAGCCGTTGCCGTACTCGATGGCCCGTCCGCCCACCCCGGCGCCGGGCGCGGGCACCTCGCTGATCACCGCGCGTACGGCGTCGAGCCCCTGGGTGCGCCACACGTGGTCGAGATCGGCGAGGTTCCAGCAGTGGACGGCGCGCAGCGAGACCGCCCTGCCCCCGGTGCGCCGCACCACTCCCCTGGCGGCCAGCAGCCACGACCCGAACACGGTCGCGGCCGTGTGCGCCTGCACCGACTCGAAGAACGTCAGGTCGATCGGTCCGGTGGAGTCGTCCAGGGTGGTGAAGATGACCCGCTGCCCCGACCGCACGGCGGGCGTCTGGGTGGCGACCTTCACCCCCGCGACCAGGATCTCCGCGCCGTTGCGCTGCCGGACCAGGTCCCTGGCCCGGGTCACGCCCAGCGCGTCGAGCAGGTCGCGGTAGAAGTCCATGACGTGGCGGCTCACGTCCATGCCGAGGATCTCCAGCTCGGCCTCGACGGCCTCGGCCTCGGTCATCTCCGGCAGTTCGCCGGGCGTGACCCGATCGGTGAACCCCATCGGGAGCTGTCCCGCCGCGCCCACGGGAGAGCCGCGGTCGAGCGCGCCGACCTGGGCGATCAGGTCGCGCCTGGTGAGCCGTCCGGGCCGCCAGCGCGGCTCCCCCGGCCGCAGGCCGTGCAGCGCGTCGAACCCGCCGACCTCCACGATCCGCTCCGCGACCGGCCGTGAGGGCCGGGCCCGCTCCCAGAAGTCGGCCAGCGAGGTGTAGGGCCGGCCCGCGACCATGCGGTCCACCTCGGCCTCGCTCACCCCCCGGACGGCCGAGAACGGCACCCGCAGGCCGTACCCGCGTCCGAGCTCCCCGGGGCCGTCCTCCGCCGGACCCGTACGCTCGACCAGCCAGGTCTTCCCCGAGTGGTTGACGTCGAGGGGCAGGACGTCCACCCCGCACTGGCGGGCCTCGTCGAGGATGACCCGGCTCGGGTACATGCCGGGGTCGTGGGTGAGCACGCCCGCGAGGAACGCGGCCGTGTGGTGCCGCTTCAGCCAGGCCGACTGGTAGGTGGGCAGCGCGAACGCCGCCGCGTGCGCCTTGCAGAACCCGAACCCGCCGAACGCGTCGAGCACCTTCCACGCCCGCTCGACGACGTCGGGAGCGTAGCCGTTCTCCCTGGCGAGCGGCACGAACCAGGCGCGTACGGCCTCGCGGCCCTCCGGCGTCCCGAGGGCGCGGCGGACCCGGTCGGCCTCCGACAGCCCCGACCCGGTCATGATGTCGATGACCTTCATGACCTGCTCGTGGAAGACGACCACCCCGTTGGTCTCCCTGAGCACGTCGCGCAGCGACTCGTGCGGGTAACGCGCCTCGCGGAAGCCGTGCCTGGTCTCCAGGTAGGGCGTGACCATATCGGAGTTGACCGGTCCCGGGCGGAACAGCGAGATGTCCACGATCAGGTCGTGCATCGTGCGCGGCTCCATCTTGGCGACCAGTTCGCGCTGCCCCGGCGACTCGATCTGGAAGCAGCCGATCGTGCGGCTGAGGCGGATCATGTCGTAGGTGTCCCGGTCGTCGCGCGGGACGGCGTCCAGGTCGATCCGCCGTCCCTCGACCCGCTCGACCTCCTGGAGCGCGTAGGCGAGCGCCGACTGCATGCGCACGCCGAGCACGTCGAGCTTGAGCAGGCCCGCCTCCTCGACGTCGTCCTTGTCGAACTGCGACATCGGGAAATCCAGCAGGCTGCGCTCGACCGGCGTGCGGTCGCGCAGCGTGGAGTTGCCGATCAGAACGCCGCAGGGGTGCAGCGCGATGTGCCGGGGCAGCCCGTCGAGTCGCTCCGCCAGACGGAACACCGTCTCCAGCGACCGGTCGTTCAGCCCGCTGTCGCGCAGTTCGGGCAGGTCGGACAGCGCGGCCCTGATCTGCCTGGCCCGCACCTGCGGGAACGCCTTGGCGATGACGTCGATCTCGTGCGGCGGCAGGCCCATGGCGGCGCCGACGTCCCTGATCGCGCTGCGGGCGCGGTAGGTCTCCATCATCGACACGCAGGCCACCCGGTCCTCGCCGTACCGGTCGAGGATCGCGCGGTAGCAGTCGAGGCGGCGGGCCGACTCCACGTCGATGTCGATGTCGGGCAGGCCCTTGCGGCCCTCCGACAGGAAGCGCTCCATCAGCAGGCCGTGTTCGAGCGGGTTCACCTCGCCGATGCCGATCAGGTAGTTGACCAGGCTGCCCGCCCCCGAGCCGCGGATCGCGCACCGCACGCCCATCGCCCGGATCATGTCCGTGATGCCGGCGACGGACGTGAAGTAGCCCGACAGCCGCTTCTTCTCGATCACATGGAGTTCGGCGGCGAGCCGGTCGCGGGCCTCGGCCGAGCGCTCCAGGCCCCGCCGCTCCAGTCCCTCCTCGCAGCGGCGCCGCAGCAGGGGCAGCGGGTCCTCCGCCGACCTCAGGCAGGTGGAGCCGGGGCCGCTCGGGTTCGAGCAGGGGCACGATCTCGACGGGGTCGAGCACGCACCTGTCGGCCACGCGGCGCGTCTCGGCCAGCAGCCGCGCCGCCCGGCCGGTGTCGCCGCCGCAGATCCGCGCGGCCACCCGCGCCATCTCGGCGCCGTCCTTCAGGTACGCGTGGGCCGTGGGGTCGTCGAGATGCCGCCCGTCGAGGGGCACCAGCTTGCGCGCCGCGTCGAGCACGTTGCCGACCTGGTGGTCGGCGGCGTCCAGGTAGCGGACCGCGTTGGTCAGCACGACAGGCACGCCCATCGAGTCGGCCAGTCCGATCATGCGGGCGGCGGTGTTCGCGTCGCGGTAGCCGTACAGGTCGGACACCTCGACGACCAGGTCGGGGACCACCGCGCGCCAGGCGGCCAGCAGGGCCCTGGCCTGGTCGTCGCGCCGCTCGGCCACCGCGCGGCCGACGCCCGAGCGGGGCCCGAGCAGCACGGTCAGCCGCGGCCCGCCGTCCGGGCCGGTCGCGTGCTCGGCCACCATCCCCGGCGTGACGTACGGCTCGCCGCGCTCCCCCGCTTGGTGGGCGGCCGTGACCAGGCGGCACAGCGACGCCCAGCCGCCGGTGCGCGCGAGCACGACGACCCCGCGCCGGCTCGCCCCGCCGTCCCCCCGGGCCGTGCCCCGTGTCCGCTATGGCGGCCCCGCGGCGGGCGGGTGGACGGCAGGCCGCCCCCGAACAGGTCGTCCGACGAAGAACCCTTGTCGAGGGCGAGGTCCACGCCGACGACCGGGCGGACGCCCCGCTCGTGGCAGGCGATGACGTGCTTGATCGCGCCGTAGAGGCCGTCGCGGTCGGTCAGCGCCAGCGTGTCCATGCCGTGCTCGGCGGCCCGCCGGACGAGGGCGGCCGGGAACGCGGTGCCGTACCGCAGTGAGAAGGCGGACGCCACGTGCAGGTGGGCGAAGGCGTGCGTCACGGGCGCACCCCCGTCCGTCCCCCGGTCCGTCCTCCAGCGGCCCGTCCCCCGATCGTCGTGGGTGGCTGGAGCGTTCCCATCAGTCCCAGGCCCTCAGCAGGAGCCAGCCGCCGCTGGCGGTGTCGAAGCGCAGTTCATAGGTCCCGACCTCCTTGCCGGCCGCGGCGCCCAGCCGCCAGAAGCGCCGCTCGCCGGGATCGGCGTCCGAGGTCTTCCACCATTCCCTCGCGACCACCCAGTGGTCCTGGATCTCGCGGACGGTGTAGAGCCGGTCACGCCAGACGAACTGCGCAGGGTGCCCGTCCCGGACCCACACCTCGATCGGATCGCCGTAAAGTCTGCTCAAGACTCCTTCTCCCTGTGGCTTCGTGGCCACCCGGGGGAAGACGGGCGGATGATTCGGGCAGAATCGCCGCTACTTCGAACATACGTTCCCAGGAGATCCAACGCAAGTCGGCGCGGCCCGTTCCCGGGAACGAAAGCCCTGGAAGCGCGCCCGCCGGCGGATCACTCGCCGAGCCAGATCCCGCCGCCCCGGTAGGGCGGCCCCTCTTGTTCGGTGGTGTCCGCCACCGCCGCCCAGACGCGCGCCGCCCCCGGCTCCCTGGCAACGGCCGCCACCCGGGTGTGCCCGAGCGGGCCCGCCGGAAACGTCCCGTACGTCCACCGGCCGCCCGACAGGTGGCCGACCGCCGTGTTCCACTCGTTCTTCGAGTAGAACAGCCAGAACCCGCCCCGGCCGTCGGCCTCCAGCCCCACGTGGGGATCGAGCTCCGGCTCGGCCGGCAGGCTGTAACTCCACCGTCCGTTCTCACGCAGCAGGAACAGCGTGCGGCCGCAGTAGGTCACGTCCTCCTCCTGGGTGCCGCAGACCCACGCGACCCAGCCGACGGCCGCCACCCTGCCCGACTCGTCCACCGCGAGGTCCACGAGCTCGGAGAGCTGGCCGCGGTGCAGCGCGGGGACCGCGGGGAGCGGGACCGCGCTCCAGGACCAGCCGTTCCACCGGGCGAGGGCGGCCCGGCCGCGGCTGGAACCGGCCGCCCAGACCGCGCCACCGGGCAGGCCGTCCACGTCCTTGGCGACCAACGGCGGCCGTGCCGTGCGCCAGGCCGTGCCGTCCCAGTGCCGCAGATCCGCCCGGGAGCTCCAGGGCTCCTCGGCTCCCCCGGCTCCGTCCAGGAAGTTGGCGTTCACGACCGCCCACACGTCGCCGGGTGCCGCCGCGTGCACCTGCTTCAGGTCCGGGCCCGGGCCGGGCGCCGTGGTCCACCTCCGCCCGTTCCAGCGCGCGGCGGCCTCCTCCCCGAACAGCCACACGTCGCGGTCGGAGGAGGCGGCCACGGCGCGCGGCTCCATCGGCGGGATCGGGACCTCGCGCCACCGCTCGCCGTCCCCGCGCAGCAGCAGCGGTGACCTCGTCTCCGGCCCGCACGGCTCCCGCACGCGGGTGCCGGCCGCCCACACGGTTCCCTCGCGGGTCACGGCGAGGCCCGCGAGGCGGTCACGGTAGTCGTAGTAGGCGACGCGCCACCCGCCGCCCCGATCAGGGCTCGGCTCCGGCATGGGCGAGCCGGTCAGGCAGGAGGGCGAAGGCCGCTCCCGCGCGGCGGCCGAGGCGGCCGCGGCGTCGGTCTCGTTCCACGTCTCGAGATCCCGGGGCGTGGTCGACGCGCACGCCGCCGGCAGGACCATCGCGGCCAGCGCCGCCGCCACCCGCAGAATCCGCGTCCGCATAACCATAAGACGCGGCGGTCCGGCATCCGGTTCTGCCGGAACAGGAGGGGCCTGTTTGGCACTCGGGACAGGAGAGTGCTAACAGTATTGACGTCGCCGGCGCGGGCGCTCGGACCGAGCACTACGACGCGTACGCGGCGGCGGTGATCTCTACGCCGAAGACCGTGGACGCGCATCGGAGGTGTACTCGTCATGCGTTCAGTGAGCGACCTTCACCCCGCCCGTTTCCGCTCCGGCGGCCTGCGGATCGCCATGGTCGCCCCGCCCTGGTACGAACTGCCGCCCCGGGCGTACGGCGGCATCGAGGCCATGGTGTCCGACCTGACCACCGCCCTCGTGCGCCGTGGTCACACGGTGACGCTGATCGGCGCGGGACGCGCCGACACTCCGGCGGACTACGTCGCCACCTATCCGGAGGCCCCCTCGTCGCGCATCGGAGAGCCGCTGCCCGAGGTGGTGCACGCGGCGGCGGCCGCGGCCACGCTGGCCTCACTCGACGTCGACATCGTCCACGACCACTCCCTGGCGGGCCCGCTCACCGCGGCCTCCCGTACGACCCCGACGCTGGTGACCGTGCACGGCAGGATCGACGGCGACCTCGGCGAGTTCTACCGCCGGCTGGGCGGCGCCGTCTCGCTGGCGGCGATCTCCGGCTCCCAGCGGAGGTCGGCGGCCGACCTGAACTGGGCCGGGGTGGTGCACAACGCCGTGGACGTCTCGGCCTTCCCCTACCGGGAGGACAAGGAGGACTGGCTCCTGTGGCTGGGCAGGTTCAGCCCGGACAAGGGCGCCCACCTGGCCATCGACGCCGCCCGCGCCGCCGGGCGGCGGATCCTCCTCGCGGGCAAGCTGACCGAGCCGTCCGAGCACGAGTACTTCTCCCGGTTCGTCCGTCCTCGCCTGGGCGCGGACGCCGAGTACGTGGGCGAGGCCGACGCCGCCCGCAAGCGCGACCTGCTGTCGCGGGCGCGCTGCCTGCTGTTCCCCATCCAGTGGGAGGAGCCGTTCGGGCTGGTGATGATCGAGGCCATGGCGTGCGGCACGCCGGTGGTCACCCTGCGCCGCGGGGCGGCCCCCGAGGTCGTGGTGGACGGCGTCACCGGTTTCATGCGCACCTCGCCGGACGAGCTGCCGGACGCGGTCGAGCGGGCCGGCGGCCTGGATCCCCGCGCCTGCCGCGCCCATGTCGAGCGGCATTTCGACGTCTCGGTCATGGCCGAGGGATACGAGCGCCTCTACCGGCAGGTGATCGCGGAGGCGGCCCTGCGGGAACGCACCCCCGCCCCGGCCCCCGCCTCCGCCCTCGCCGGCTGACCGGCGACCCGCTCCCGGCCCGACCCGCGCCCTGCCGTACGTGCGGCGGACGGGCCGGGAGCGCTCGGCGACTCAGACCGCGCGTTCCGCGTAGGCGGCCAGCAGCTGGGCCTGCGCGGTGTCGAAGTACGCGAGCAGCTCCCGCTCGGCCCGCTCGTGGTCGCCGTCGATCAGCAGCGTGGCGATGCGCGCGTTGTCTTCCAGGTAGGGCTCGTGGAAGGTCCTCAGCTCGCCCATCACGTGGAAGGCCAGCCGCAGCTCGGCGAGCAGGCGCGCCATGGTCTCGTCCACGCGGGGGCTGGCGAGCAGCGCGGTGATCGCGCGGTGGAACCGCATGTTGGCGGTGCCGACGGCCGCCCAGTCGCCGCTCTCCGCGGCCGCCTGGCCCTCCTCCACGTGGCGCCGCACCTCCCCCACGGCCTCGGGCGTGGCCGTACCGGCCGCCCGCACGCCCGCCGTCTCCAGGATGCGGCGCATCGCGTAGATGTCCGCCACGTCGGCCGCGGCGAGCTTGCGGACGAAGACACCGCGGTGCAGCTCGTGCACCAGCAGGTTCTCGTGCGACAGCAGCCTGAACGCCTCTCGGAGCGTGTTGCGGGAGACGCCGAGCAGGTTCCCGATCGTCTCCTCCGACAGGCGGGTGCCCGGGGGCAGGGATCCGTCGATGACGTTCTCCCGCAGGACGTCGGCGACCAGCTCAGCGGCGCTGGCCCGATCGAGCACCGGCCGGGCCGCGCTCAACCGTGCCGCCCAGTCCGCCATAGCCGTCATCGCCGTGACCCCTTCTCGACCGCCCGATCACTCCCAGCTTAGGCCGCGGCACGTCGGCCGAATTCCGCGATCACCATCGGATTTCGCGCGATCACACGCGGTTGTAGCGTGGAAGTAACCTACAAGAGGGTTGATGAATCGTTGAACAATCCTCTAGCTTCCAGGGGAGGTGAGCAAAGGAGTCTCGCATGAACCGACCCCCCGGCACCCAGACGGCTTCATCCGCGGGCATCACGAGCGGAGAGCGGCGCTCGGCGCTGCTCGGCGCGATGTTCCTCATGGCCACGAGCGCCATCGGCCCCGGCTTCATCACGCAGACGACGACGTTCACGGCGCGGCTCGGGGCCGCGTTCGCGTTCGTGATCGTCGCCTCGATCCTCGTCGACATCGCCGTCCAGCTGAACGTCTGGCGGGTGATCGGCGTCTCCGGGATGCGCGCCCAGACGCTGGGCAACCGGGTGCTGCCCGGTTCGGGATATCTCCTGGCCGTCCTCGTGGCCTTCGGCGGCCTGGTGTTCAACATCGGCAACGTCGGCGGCGCGGCGCTCGGCCTGAACGCCCTCGCGGGGGTCGACGTCAAGATCGGCGGCACGGTGTCCGCCCTGATCGCCGTCGCCATCTTCCTCAGCAGGCGGGCCGGGGTGGCCGTGGACCGGATCGTCGTCGTCCTCGGCGTCGTGATGGTGGCGCTGACGCTGTACGTGGCGATCGTCTCCCACCCGCCGGTCGGCGAGGCCCTGCGGCAGACGGTCCTGCCGGACACGGTCGACTTCCTCGCCGTCACGACGCTGATCGGCGGCACGGTCGGGGGGTACATCACCTACGCGGGGGCGCACCGGCTCATCGACGCGGGCGTGACCGGGCCGCGGAACGCCGGGCAGATCACCCGAAGTTCGGTCACCGGCATCCTCGTCACCGGAGTCATGCGGGTGATCCTCTTCCTCGCCGCACTCGGCGTGGTGGCCGGAGGATTCCGGCTCGCCGCGGACTCCGCGAACCCGGCCGCCGACATCTTCCGGAGCGCGGCGGGCGAGCTGGGCCTGCGGCTGTTCGGAGTCGTCCTGTGGGCCGCGGCCATCACCTCGGTCATCGGCGCCTCGTACACGTCGGTGTCGTTCCTCGCCAGCTTCTCGCCCCGCATGGACCGCTACCGATCGTGGATCACGGTGGCCTTCATCGTGGTCTCGACCGCGGTCTTCCTCCTCCTCGGCAAGGCTCCGGCCAACCTCCTGATCCTCGCCGGAGCGCTCAACGGCCTCATCCTGCCCGTCGGCCTGGCGGTGATCCTCTGGGTCGCCGCACGCCGCCGTGATCTCATGGGCGGGTACCGCTACCCTGTCTGGCTGCTCGGCGTCGGCGTGCTCGCCTGGGCCCTGACCATCTACCTCGGCTGGAACTCCCTCAGCGGGATCAGCGCACTCTGGAGCTGACGTGCCCCACCAGACCATGTGCATCGACCTCAACTCCGACCTGGGCGAGGGCTTCGGCCAGTGGAGGCTCGGCGACGACGACGCGCTGCTGTCGATCGTCACGAGCGCCAACGTCGCCTGCGGATTCCACGCGGGAGATCCGGTGATCATGCGGCGCACCTGCGAGACCGCGGCCGCGCGTGGCGTCGTGATCGGCGCCCAGGTCGGCTATCGCGACCTGGCGGGCTTCGGGCGGCGCTTCGTCGACGTGCCGCCCGTCGAACTCGCCGACGACGTCATCTACCAGATCGGCGCCCTGGACGCCTTCGCGCGGGTGGCGGGCACCAGGGTCAGGTACGTCAAGCCGCACGGCGCGCTCTACAACGCGATCGTGCACCACGAGGCGCAGGCCGCCGCGGTGGTCGCGGCCGTGCGGGCCTACGACCCCGGCCTGCCCGTGCTCGGCCTCCCCGGCTCGGCGTGGCTGCGCCAGGCATGCCAGGCAGGTCTCACCACGATCGCCGAATGCTTCGCCGACCGCGCCTACACCCGGGAGGGCAGGCTGGTGCCGCGCGGCGTGCCGGGCGCCGTCCTGCACGACCCCGCCCGGGTCGCCGAGCGCAGCGTACGCATGGCCAGGGGCGAGCCGATCGAGGCCGTCGACGGGACGCCGCTCACCATCACGGCGGACTCGATCTGCGTGCACGGCGACAGCCCCGGCGCCGTCGCCATGGCGCTCGAGGTCCGTGACGCGCTCAAGGCGAACGGCATCGGCCTGGCGCCGTTCGTCGAGAAGCCGTGAACGCACGGCTGCACCGCTGCGGCGAGCACGCGGTCCTGGTCGAACTCGACCGCCTCGAGGAGGTGGTCGCCCTCTACGACGCCCTCGCGGCCGACCCCCCGCGGGGAATCGTCGACATCGTCCCCGCGGCCCGGACGCTGCTCGTCCGGTTCGAGCCGCCGGCGCGCCACGCCGAGGTGGAGTCCGCCGTCCTGGCCGTACGGCCGGCCGGTGGCCGCCGCACGACGACCGAGGAGGTGGTGATCCCGGTCGTGTACGACGGCGACGACCTCGCCGACGTGGCCCGGCTGACCGGGCTCACCGAACGCGAGGTCGTGGCGGCGCACACCGGGACACCGTGGACGGTCGCCTTCTGCGGGTTCGCCCCCGGCTTCGGATATCTGATCGGCGGCGACCCCCGGCTCGCCGTACCGCGGCGGCCGGAGTCGCGCGTGCGCGTGCCCACCGGCGCCGTGGGGCTCGCCGGGGAGTTCAGCGGGGTCTACCCGCGCGAGTCGCCGGGCGGCTGGCAGCTCATCGGGCGTACCGAGACCGTCGTGTGGGACATCGCGGCCGACCCGCCCGCCCTGCTGCGCCCGGGGGTCCGGGTGCGCTTCGCGGAGGCGTCGTGAGCAAGGCGGCCGTGAGCGAGGCATTGTGAGCGGGACGACTGTGCGCGGGCTTCGGCGGGCGCTGGTGGTGCTGGCCACCGGTCCCCTCACCACGGTGCAGGACCTCGGGCGGCGCCGGCACAGCCATCTCGGCGTCGGGCGTTCCGGCGCCGCCGACCGGGGCGCGCTGCGGCTGGCCAACCGCCTGCTGGCCAATCCCGAGAACGCCGCCTGCCTGGAGGTCACCCTGGGCGGGCTGAAGGTGCGCGCCACCGGCGACCTGCTCGTGACGCTCACCGGCGCGCCCTGTCCGGCCACCGTCACCGACGCCGAGGGACGCACGCGCGGCATCGGGCACGCGTCGGTCGAGAGCCTGCCCGACGGGGCGACACTGCGGCTCGGCGTGCCGCCCCGGGGGCTGCGGACCTATCTGGCGGTCCGCGGCGGAATCGACGTCCCCGAGGTGCTGGGGTCGCGGGCCACCGACCTGCTCTCGGGGCTCGGCCCGGAGCGTCCGGCGCCCGGATCGGTGCTCCCGGTCGGGCCGGCGCCGGCGGAGTTTCCCGCGGCCGATCTCGCCCCGGTGCCGGAGCCGGAGTCCGGCGTCCTCATGCTGGACGTGATACCGGGACCACGCCACGACTGGTTCACGCCCGGGGCGCTGGCGGCCCTGTGCGCCGAGCCGTACGAGGTCACCCCGCACAGCGACCGGGTCGGCATGCGGCTGCGCGGGCCGCGCCTCGAACGCGCTCGCGACGGGGAACTGCCGAGCGAGGGCATGGTCCCCGGCGCGCTGCAGGTGCCGCCGTCGGGACAGCCGACGCTCTTCCTCGCGGATCACCCGGTGACCGGCGGATATCCCGTCATCGCGGTGGTGCGCGACCACCACGTCGACCGGGCGGCACAGGCCCGCCCCGGGCAGCGCATCCGTTTCCGGGTGGCCGGAGACCGACGACTTGTCGACCACAGGAGGCTCTGATGGGACTCGACCCCGCACGTCTGACCCCTCGCGAGGCGCGGGAGCTGTTCCGGGGAGGGCTGGTCACGCCCACCTCCGGCTGGGCCGCGGGGTGGGCGCAGGCCAACCTGATCGCGCTGCCGAGGGACAGGGCGTACGACTTCCTGGTGTTCGCGCAGCGCAACCCGCGCCCCTGCCCGGTGCTCGCCGTGACCGAGCCGGGCGAGCCGTTCGCGTCGATCTTCGACGGCGACCTGCGCACCGATCTGCCCGCCTACCGCGTCTACCGGGACGGCGAGCAGGTCGCCGAGGTCACCGATGTGACGTCCTACTGGCGCGACGACCTGGTGGGCTTCCTCATCGGCTGCAGCTTCACGTTCGAGGCCGCGTTGCTGGAGGCCGGCGTCCCGATCCGCCACATCGAGGCGGGCACGAACGTGCCCATGTATCTGACCGACCGGCCGTGCGTCCCGGCGGGCGAGCTTTCCGGGCCTCTCGTGGTGTCGATGCGCCCGATCCCCGCCGAGCTTGTGCCGGCCGCCGTACGGGTCACCTCGCGCTATCCGGCCGTGCACGGCGCGCCGGTGCACGTCGGCGACCCCGCCGCGCTGGGCATCGCCGACCTCGCCAAGCCCGACTTCGGCGACCCGGTCGAGGTGCGCGACGGCGAGCTGCCGGTCTTCTGGGCCTGCGGGGTGACGCCGCAGGCCGCGGTGATGCGGTCGCGGCCGCCGTTCGCCATCGGCCACGCGCCCGGCCACATGGCGATCACCGACGCCCGCGACAGCGCCTACCTGGTGCCCTGACGGTCCCGGTCAGTCGCCGGCGCGGCGGACGAGGGGGTTGGCGGCGGTGGAGTTGCGGATGCTGAAGGTCACGCTGCCGGCGCGGTAGCGGTCGTCGGAGCACTCGACGGGCCGGCCCTCCTGGGTGGTGGTGACGCGGCGCTGGCGCAGCAGGGGGCTGCCCCGCCGCACACCGAGCAGCCGGGCGTCCTCGCTGCCTGCCGCCACCGCGTCGATCAGGTGCTCGCCGTACGCGAAGACGAGGCCGACCGACTCGTAGAGCTCCTGGGTCACCGACTCGCAGTCGGGGTCGAGCCGCTCGACGGCAGGGGCGATCCAGCCGGCGTAGACGGTGCGCTCGACCAGCACCGGTTCGCCGTCGAGCCGCCGCAGCCGCAGCACGTCGAGCACCTCATCCCCCGGCTCCAGCGACAGCCGCGCGGCCTCGTAGGGCGAGCACGGGCGGCGCTGGGAGGACAGCACGGTGCCGCTCGCGCGGTAGCCCATCGACCGGGCCCACTGGGCGAAGCTGTGCAACTCGGCGAAGCTCTGGCTGCGCTCGCTGCCGAGCACGATGCGCCGCGCGCCCTGCCGGGACCCGACCAGCCCCTCGGCGGCGAGCAGGGCGACGGCCTGGCGGACGGTCCCACGCGCCGCCGAATACCGTAAGGCCAGCTCAGCCTCGGAGGGAAGCTGAGCGCCTATCCGGTAGTCCCCCCTGACGATGGCGTCCCGCAAGTCACTCGCGATCTGTTCGTAGCGCGCCATCGTGCTGAGCCCTTCCGTTCACGCGACTGACATCGATATGCGACTTACTAGCTCTGGCTTGTTTGTACAAGTTCGCCTAAGTTCGATCCACGCACCACAGTGGGAGGGACCGTTGTCCACACGTACCGCCGGCCTCGTGGCCGCGCTCACGATAACCACCTCAGTGATCGCGGCATGCGGCGCCGCCCCCACGACCGCCGGCGGCGGCTCGGGATCGGGTGATTCCAAGGCAGCCTCCGCGACCTCCGCCCAGGACTTCGGCGGGCTGGACAAGCTGGTGGAGGCCGCCAAGAAGGAAGGGCAGCTCAACACCATCGCGCTGCCGCCCGACTGGGCCAACTACGGCGAGGTCATCAAGGCGTTCGAGGCCAAGTACGGCATCAAGATCACCAATGACAACCCCGACGGCTCCAGCCAGGACGAGATCAACGCGGTCAAGACCCTCAAGGGCCAGGGGCGCGCCCCCGACGTGCTCGACCTCGGCAGCGCCTTCGCGCTCAGCGGCGCCCAGGAGGGCCTGTTCGCGCCCTACAAGGTGCAGAGCTGGGACAAGATCCCCGACGGGCAGAAGGAGCCCGGCGGCGCCTGGTACTACGACTACGGCGGCTACATCTCCATCGGCTGCGACGCCAAGCGGGTCAAGACCTGCCCCCAGACGTTCGCCGACCTGCTCAAGCCCGAGTACAAGGGCATGGTCGCGCTCAACGGCGACCCGACCAAGGCCGGCGCCGCCTTCGCCGGCGTGTACGCCGCCTCGCTCGCCAACCAGGGCTCGTTCGACGACATCCAGCCCGGCATCGACTTCTTCAAGAAGCTCAAGCAGAACGGCAACTTCAACCCCGTCGAGGCCACTCCCGCCACGGTCGAGAAGGGCGAGACCCCGATCACCCTCGACTGGGACTACCTGCAGGCCAGCTACGCCAAGGAGTTCTCCTCCAAGGGCGTGGACTGGAAGATCGCCATCCCCGCGGACGGCCAGTACGCCAACTTCTACGCCCAGGCGATCAACAAGTGGGCGCCGCACCCCGCCGCCGCCCGCCTCTGGCAGGAGTTCCTCTACAGCACCGAGGGCCAGAACCTGTGGCTGAAGGGCTACGCCCGCCCGGTGCTGCTGCCCTCCATGCAGCAGGACGGCAGCGCGGACGCCGCCATGGTCGCCCAGCTCCCCAAGGTCGAGGGCACCCCCACGTTCCCCACTCCCGACCAGGTCAACAAGGCCAAGGAGGTCCTGGCGAGCGGGTGGGGCGCGGCGGTCTCGGGCTGAGATCGTGCGCGACAGCCGTACGCGGTCGAAGAGCCGGTGGGCGGCCCTGCCCCTGCTGGTCTTCGTCGTCATCGTCTTCGGCGTGCCGATGCTGGTCCTCCTCGGTGGCACGTTCACCAAGGAGGGCACGCTCAGCACCGCCAACCTCACCGAGTCGCTCCAGGGCGCGTACCTGACCGCCCTGGCCGGGAGCGTCAAGCTCTCGGCGCTCGTGGCGGTGCTGGGCGGGGTGCTCGGCACCTTCCTGGCCCAGGCCGTGGTGACCTCCAGGTTCCGGGCACTGCGCGAGGCGGTGCTGACCGCCTCCGGGGTGCTGGCCAACTTCGGCGGCGTGCCGCTGGCCTTCGCCTGGATCGCGACGCTCGGCAACTCGGGCGTCGTCACCACCACCCTCGGCCTCGGCGCCCACGGATGGAGCCTGTACAACTTCTGGGGTCTCACCCTGGTCTACCTGTACTTCTCCATCCCCCTTCAGGTGCTCACGGTCGTGCCCGCGCTCGACGGGCTGCGCCCGCAGTGGCGTGAGGCCGCGCAGAACAACGGCGCGAGCACCTGGCAGTTCTGGCGGTACGTCGGGATCCCGGTGCTGACCCCTGCGCTGCTCGGCGGGGTCGTGCTGCTGTTCGGCGGCGCGTTCTCGGCCTACGCCACGGCGCAGGCCATGGTCGGGTCCACCGTCCCGCTGGTCACCCTGAAGATCGCCGACGCGCTCACCGGCAACGTCCTGATCGGCCACGAGAACGTCGCGCTGGCCCTCAGCCTCGACATGATCGTGGTCGCTGGCCTGGTCATGGCCGTCTACCTCCCGCTGCAGCGAAGGAGCGCCCGATGGCTTCGCTGACCCCCCAGGTTTCCACACAGCTCGCCCCTGCCACGGCGCCCGGGCGCGGCGGCCGGCCGCGGCGTCCCCGGGTGTGGCGCGGCGTGGTCCTCGTGCTCGCCGCCGTCTACTTCCTCGTCCCGCTGATCGCGTCGTTCGTCTTCACCGTGAAGGCGCCCAACCAGGGCTTCTCGCTCGACGCGTACGGCCAGATCTTCTCCGCCGAGGGCTTCGGCGGCAGCCTCCTGCTGTCGCTCGGGCTCGGCGTCGCCACGATCGTGCTGGTCCTGCTGCTGACGCTGCCCGCCGCGGTGGCCGTACGGCTCGGCGCGCCGGGGCTGCGGCCCGTGCTCGAGGTGGTCTGCACGCTGCCGCTTGTGGTGCCCCCGATCACGTTCGTGGCCGGGATCAGCACCGTGCTGCGGTGGGGGCCCGACTACCTGGCGAGCACACCTCTCTACCAGACGATCATCGCCGTGCAGAACCCGGACTTCCCGGTGGTGCTCGTGCTCGCCTACGTCGTGCTGGCGCTGCCGTTCGCCTACCGCTCGCTCGACGCGGGCCTGGGCGCGATCGACGTGCGCACGCTGTCGGAGGCGGCCAGGAACCTCGGGGCGTCGTGGCCCCACGTGCTGCTGCGGGTGATCATCCCCAACATGCGGTCGGCGATGGCCAGCGCGTCGTTCCTCACGCTGGCGCTGGTGCTCGGGGAGTTCACGATCGCCCGGCTGCTCAGCTTCCAGACCTTCCCCAACTGGATCTACCGGATCTCCGGCTCACAGGCGCAGGTGTCGGTGGCCGTCTCGGTGTTCAGCCTGCTGATCACCTGGCTGCTGCTGCTCGCCCTGTCGTCCGCCGGTGCGAGGCAAAGGAGTGGATCATGAACGGCGCCCGGGTCGAGTTCCGCGGCCTGCGGCGGCGGTTCGGCAGCACGGTCGCGCTGGACGGGCTCGACCTCACGGTGGAGCCCGGCGAGCTGATCGCGCTGCTCGGCCCGTCGGGGTGCGGCAAGACCACCGCGCTGCGCTGCCTGGCCGGTTTCGAGCAGCCCGACGAGGGCGAAGTGCTGGTGGACGGCGCCGACATCACCCGCGTGCCGGCCAACCGGCGCGACGCCGGCATGGTCTTCCAGTCCTACAGCCTCTTCCCCAACCTCAACGCGAGGGACAACGTGGGCTTCGGCATGCGGGTGCGCAAGGTGCCCGCCGCCAAGCGGCACGCCCGCGCGCAGGAACTGCTGGAACTGGTCGGCCTGCCCTCGGTCGGCGACCGCTACCCCCACCAGTTGTCCGGCGGCCAGCAGCAGCGCGTGGCGCTGGCCCGCGCGCTCGCCCTGGAGCCCAGGGTGCTGCTGCTGGACGAGCCGCTGTCGGCGCTCGACGCCAAGGTGCGGGTCACGCTGCGCGAGGAGATCCGCCGCCTGCAGCTCTCCCTCGGCATCACGACGATCTTCGTGACGCACGACCAGGAGGAGGCGCTGTCGATGGCCGACCGGGTCGCCGTGCTGCGCGACGGCCGCCTGGAGCAGGTCGCCGCCCCGCCACCCTGTACGACGCCCCGCGACCCCGTTCGTCGCCGAGTTCGTCGGGGCGATGAACCACCTGCCCGGCCTGGTGTCGGGCGACCGGGTCACCGTCCTCGGGCAGACGCTGCCCGTGGAGGGCCAGGCGCCGGACACGGCACAGGCGGACGTGCTGGTGCGGCCCGAGGCCGTGCTCGTCACACCCGACGCCGAGGGCGACGGGATCGTCATGGTGTCGTCGTTCCGCGGCTCCACCGCCCGCCTGCGGGTCCGCCTGGGCGACGGCACCGAGGTGCTGGCCGACGTTCCCGGGCACGACTCGGCGCGCTTCGCGCCCGGCACCGCCGTACGGATCGGGCTGGTCGAGCGGCCCGTGCTCGTGTCGGCCCGTTCGGAGACCGGAGCCGCGGCGGCGGTCCCCGAACCCGATGTCGTCTAGAGAGTGCGGCCCGGCTGCGGTCCTGTTCGACATGGACGGCACGCTGGTGGACACCGAGGACCTGTGGTGGGACGCCTGCGTGGAGGTCGCGGACGGCCTGGGCTCCCCTCTCGGGGAGGCCGACCGCGAGGCGCTGTTCGGCCTGTCGGTCGAGGACGCCGCCCTGCACATCACGGCCGCCCTGGACACCACCGGGGCTCCCGGGGCGCGGGCCGTCGAGGCCCTGCTGACGGACGCGTTCACCGACCGGCTCGAGAACGGGGTGACCACGCTCCCCGGCGCGGTCGCGCTGCTGGAGGCCCTGTGCACGGCCGGGATCCCGGCCGGGCTGGTCAGCGCGTCCCCACGTCCGGTCGTGGACCTGGTGCTCGAGACCGTCGGCGAGCACCGCTTCCGGCTGTCGGTGGCCGCCGGGGACAGCGTCAGGAACAAGCCGGCCCCCGATCCGTACCTGGCCGCCGCCGCGCGGCTCGGCGTCGATCCGGCGGCGTGCGTGGCGGTCGAGGACAGCCCGACCGGCGTCGCCTCGGCCCGGTCCGCCGGGTGCGCCGTCATCATGGTCGGCTCCTCGGGCGCGTCAGCGGGGTGACGGCGGTGCCGACGCTGGAGAGCGTCGACGTGCCGCTACTTCGCCGGCTCGTCTCCCGCGGCCCCCAGTGAGCGGGCACAGGTGAGCGGGCACAGGTGAGCGGGCACAGGTGAGCGGGCGCAGGTGAGCGGGCGCAGGTGAGCGGGCACCGGTGAGCGGGCACCGGTCACTCCGCCCGGCATGGTCGAAGTGTCGTGCGCTCTCATTCAGGGGGCCCTGTGACTCCTGTCCGGAAGAAGCGGGCGGTGTCGTCATCGGCGGGAAAGTACGCCTCGACGGCGATCTCTTCGAGCGTGACGTCGAAGGCGGCGCCGAACGTCGTGATGGTGTTGATGAAACACAGCTCCGCTCCGCGATGGCGGATTCGGATGGGCAGCGCGATGTCGGCGGGATCGGGTGGCGGTGGATCACCTGCGGGGCCGTAGGACAGCATTTCCTCATAGAGCGCGCTCAGTTCAGGATCACCGCTCTGCGCCACCTGGCGGGCGAGCCTGGGCAGCAGGTAGGCGCGGACCTGTTCGAGGTTGCGCAGCCGCGGCGCGAACCCGCCCGGATGCAGGCCCAGCCGCATCATGTTGACCGGCGGTCGCAGCAACGACGCATCGACGCCCTCCAGGAAGACGTCGATCGCCGTGTTGGCGAACAGCAAGTTCCAGCGACTGTCCACGGCCAACGCCGGATACGGCTCGTGCCCTCGCAGGATCTGCTCAAGGGCATTCCGTGCTGATGCCAGATGTGGGTCTTCCAGCGGCCGTTCTCGGACGACGGGCGCGTGCCCGGCCGCGACCAGCAGGCGGTTGCGTTGCCGCAGCGGGACGCCCAGATGCTCGGCCAGGCGCAGCACCATCGCGCTACTGGGAATGGTCCGTCCCGTTTCTACGAAGCTGACGTGCCTGGCGGACACGTCCGCCTGAATCGCCAGATCGAGCTGGCTGAGCCCTCTGCTGTGCCGCCACTCACGCAGCAGTTCGCCGATCGGCCGGTCCTGAATCATGCGGCGATTATCGTCCCGCCTCATCGATCACCTCGATTACATGGCATGTAATCGACAGAGCTGAGCGGCTGCTGCGACGGTGGCCCGCATGAACGACAGCAGCAAAGCCGCACGCAACAGGCACCTGGTCCTCCACGGCTTCACCCGGTTCGCGGCGGGGGACATCGACGTGCTCCGCACGCTCCTGCACGAAGACTTCATCGAGCACAGCCCGGGGAACCCCTCCGGGCGGGAGGCGTTCATCGCGTTCATCGCCGAGGCTCCCGTGGCCCGCGCCCGGCTCGACCTCAAACGGGTCATCGCCGACGACGATCACGTGGTGATGCACTACCACATGGCCACGGATGACGACCCGCGCGGCGTCGCCGTCATCGACGTCTGGCGACTGATCGACGAGCAGATCGTCGAGCACTGGGATGTGGTCCAGCCGGTGCCGGAAGCGCCGCAGGTTCCCCACGGAATGTTCTGAGGCAACGGCGTGAAGCACGGCGTCCCGGTGTTCGTGCATGCCGCCGACGCCGTCCGCACCCGCACGGGAGAAAAGCCCAAGGTCGCGATCGGCCCCATGCGTCTCGGCCCGACGCTCAGGTTCATCGGCTACTCCATCCGCAAGAACGGCCTGCGCACCCGCTACGTCCGCGACGTCACCGAAATCGGCGACGGCGACGTCCTGGACCTGCCCGGCAGCCCGATGATCGTGAGCATGCCGGGACACTCACCGGGCAGCGTAGCGGTGCACGTCCCCCTCGCCGACGCAGTCTTCGTCGGCGACGCCCTGACCACGCGGCACGTCCTCACCGGGCGTGCGGGCCCCCAGCCGGCGCCCTTCACCGACGACCCATCCGAAGCACTCTCCTCCCTCGGCCGGATCGCCGGACTGTCGGCGTCCTGGGTGCTCCCCGGCCACGGCGCCCCCTGGCGTACCTCACCGGCCCAAGCAAGCGAGGCGGTTAAGTCGGTATCGGCCGAAACTCGCACATGAACCGGATCCTCGAATCGGGCACCGCGATCGGCAAGATCACTCCTACGGGCTTCTGAACAACCCTTTCCGACGGGAACAACCGACAAGGCCCGGCCGGTTGGGGATCACAGGAGCCGAGCCCGAAAGACAGGAGTTGCGCATGCATGCCATCGTCGTCCCCGCTTACGGTGATTCCTCGGTGCTGGAGTACGCCGAGCGGCCCGACCCCGAGCCCGGCCCCGGTGAGGTGCTGGTCGAGGTGGCGGCGACGGGCGTCAACTTCATCGACGTCTACCACCGCGAGGGCCGCTACCCGCTGCCGCTCCCGCTGATCCCGGGCGCGGAGGCGGCCGGGACCGTCACGGCCGTCGGCCCCGGCGTGACCGACGTGGTGCCCGGCGACCGGGTCGCCTCCGCCAGCGCGGTCGGCGCGTACGCGACCAAGGCCGTGGTCCCGGCGGACAAGGTGGTCCGGCTGCCCGACGGGCTGTCACCCGACCTCGCTGCGGCGGTGCTGCTCCAGGGGCTGACCGCGCACTACCTGACCCACTCCACGTACGCGATCCGGTCGGGCGACGACGTGCTCGTGCACGCGGCGGCCGGCGGCATGGGCCTGCTGCTCGTCCAGATGGCCAAGCTCCGCGGCGCCCGGGTGATCGGCACGGTCTCCAGTCCCGAGAAGGAGAAGCTCGCCCGGCAGGCGGGCGCGACGAGGTCGTCGGCTACGAGGGCTTCCCCGAGGCCGTCAAGGAGATCACCGACGGCGCCGGGGTGCACGTCGTCTACGACGGGGTCGGCGCCGCGACGTTCGACGGGTCGCTCGCGTCGCTGCGACCGCGCGGCATGATGGCGCTGTACGGCGCGGCCAGCGGCCCCGTCCCGCCGTTCGACCCGCAGCGGCTCAACGCGGGCGGCTCGCTGTTCCTGACCCGGCCCACGCTCGCGCACTACACGGCCACCCGCGAGGAGTTGCTGTCGCGGGCGAACGACCTGCTCGGCTGGGTCGCCTCCGGCGCGTTGAAGGTGCACATCTCCCAGCGCTACCCGCTCGCCGAGGCCCGGCGCGCCCACGACGACCTGGAGGGCAGGCGGACGACCGGCAAGCTGCTGCTGATCCCCTGAACGTCCAGTCGCGGGGGATGTTCCGATCAGACCAGAGGGTGGGCCGGCCACTCCAGGAGGCGGGCCCCGAGCACGGCCGTCTCCAGTGTGAACCGTTGCGTGGGATCGCTCGGCGAGAAGCCGGTCAGCCTCCTGATCCGCTCCAGCCGGTAGGTGATGGCCCGTGTGCTGACGCCGAGCCTGCGCGCCGCCGCCGTGTGGTTGCCCTGGGAGGCGAAGACGGCCTCCAGCGTCTCCAGCAGCGGCTCGGGCCCGCCGCGGGCGGAGGTCAGCGGCCCGAGCACGGTGGAGACGAGGTCCACGATCGCCTCCCTGTCCCGCAGCAGCACCGGGAAGACCAGCAGGTCGGCCGCTTTGAGCACCTGGGCCCGCAGGCCCAGTCGCTCACCGAGGTCGATCGCGTTGACCGCTTCCCGGTAGGAGGTGACGATCCCGCCGGGGCCTTGGTGAGGGCGCCCCACCCCCACCCGCCAGTCCGTGAGCGCGGAGCGTACGCGGTGGGTGAACTCGCCGCTCGCGGCGGTCAGCGCGCCCGGGGACACGCACACCAGCAGGCCGTCGCGGACGGCGACCAGGATGTTGTGCGACCCGAACCTCGCCACCAGCGCCTGCTCGATCCTCCCGGCCAGCGGGTCGCCCGCCGCCACCGGGGTGTCCGGCCTGGCCACGGTCACGACGTACGCCCCCGCGAGCCGTAGGCCGAAGTGCTCGGCCCGCTCGGCGTCCGCCCTGCCCTGCAGCAGGTCGTCGACGAACATGCGCCGGGCCTCCTCCTCCTGCCGGAGTGCGGCGCGCTGGGCCTCCTCGTATCCCTCGATGTAGGCCGCCATGCCGCGGCGTACGGCGCCGAAGGTCCCGCCGGCGGTGATCTCGGCGGCGTGCAGGCAGGCGTCGGCGAGCACCCGCAGCGGGATGCCGCGCTCGGCGGCGAGGGCGCCGCACTCGCGCAGGCCGTCCATGTCGGCGCGGCCGGGCAGCCTGCCGGTGGCGGCCGACGCGGCCAGAACCGACAGGAACCCGCCGAGTAAGTCGGCGGGCACCCCGGTCGCCTCGCTCACGCGAGCGAGAACGCTGTCCATCAGACTCCTACGTCACGCCGTTCGAAGGCGAGCAGCGCCGTCATGAGGAGGACGGCCGTCGCACCCAGCAGCACAAGGTAGTCACCGTACGGCCAGCCCTGATAGAGCGGCCTGCCGTCGAGGTAGTAGTGGACGGGCGAGATCCAGCGCAGCCAGGAGATCGCGTCGATGCTCTTGCCCATGGTCTCCACGATGTATCCGGCGACACCCCACACGCCGACCACGGCGAGCGCGACCTGCTTGCGCCCGAACGCCGCGCCCACGCACAGCGTCAGCGTCCCGAAGAACAGCACGAGCAGGAACAGGCCGGTGTGCGCGGCGAGGATGCTGCCGAACGGCACGTCCATGTCGGCGGCGGACGAGGCCCCGGTGGCGACGGCCAGCGTCACCAGCGCCACCGCGAGCAGGCCGAGCGCCAGCGCGGCCCAGCGCTCCAGGAGCAGCCGCCTGCGGTCGATCGGCAGCGTCAGCGTGAGCTCCAGCGTCTTGGCCTCCTCCGGGCCGGCGATGGCCCGGTTGCCGAGGATCGCGGCGCACATGGTGAACAGCAGCGGGCCGAGGAGCTGGTAGGCGACCGCCTGGAGATAGCCGCGCCCGGTCGCGATGTCGGCCATGCCGCCCATCAGGTCCCTCAACGCGCCCGGATACTTGGCGATGGCCTGCTTGCTGAACGTCTCGGGGTCGTTCATCATGCTCGCGTAGATCGAGATGTACATCCCGAGGAACGCGCACAGCCCGACCGTCCAGCCGACGAGGGCTCGGCGGTACTCCCCCAGGCTCTTACGCACCAGCGTGGGCATGGCGGCCCTCCTCCTCGCTGTAGTAGGTCAGGAAGATCTCCTCGAGGTCCGGCTCCGCGCTGACCATGTGGACCACGGTGTAACGGGCCGCCGCCTTGATCAGCGCGTCGGGCCTGCCGTCGATCGTGCAGCGCAGGCTCGCCCCCTGGACGACCACGTCGCGTACGCCCGGGAGCCCCTCGAACGACTCCTTCGGCACCGGCGCGTCGAAGTGGAGCTCCACGTGCCGTACGGCCCGCTCGCGCAGCGCGGCGATGTCCTCGACCGCGACGAGGCGGCCCGCGCGCACGATGCCCACCCGGTCGGCCACGTGCTCCACCTCGGCGAGCACGTGCGACGACATCAGGATCGTGTGGCCTGCCGTGCGCGCCTCCCGGACCATGGCCAGGAACTCCTGCTGCACCAGCGGGTCGAGACCGCTCGTCGGCTCGTCCAGGATGAGCAGCTCGGGCTCGTGCATGAACGCCTGGATGAGCCCGACCTTCTGCTTGTTGCCCTTGGACAGCTCGCCCATCCTGATGGACAGGTCCGCGTCGAGCCGCTCGGCCAGTTCGTCGAGCCTGCCGCGGCTCACCCCGCCGCGTACGTCGGCGAGGAACTGGAGGTAGTCGCGGGCCCGCTCCCTGCCCTCCAGGGCCAGCTCGCCCGGGAGGTAGCCGATCCGGGCGCGTACGCGCGGATCGCGGGTGTCGGCGCCGAGGACGGTCGCCCGGCCGGACGTCGGCCGGATCACGTCGAGGAGCAGCCGGATCGTCGTCGTCTTGCCGGCGCCGTTGGGGCCCAGATAGCCGAAGACCTCGCCTGGCCGGATTTCGAGGGTGAGGTCCTCGAGGCCTCGTCTCGTACCGTAGAACTTCGTCAGTCCTTCGGTCTCCACCACTGCTGTCATGCCGCAATGGTGGCGCTCCCGTCAGGCGCGGGGTATGCCCGCTTCCGGACACTTGCCGGTCGTGTTTGTTCCCACCTTCGGCAAAGCGGAGGTCACGACGTGCCGCACGTGGTGGAGCCGGGCAGGAGGTGGCGGTAGCGGGAGACCAGCCGGTAGCCCGCCTCGGCGACCCAGCTCACCGGCGGGGTCAACATCACCCGGCCGGCCGCGCGCCAGGCCGCGCGCGGCTGCAGGGCGAGGAGCAGCGCGACGGCGCGCGCGCCGTGGGCGCGCAGTCCGTCCGGGCCCAGGAACTGCACGGAGGCCGCGACCTCCTCGCGCGTCAGGCCCGCCGCGCCGAGGTCGAGGCCCTGCCACGCCCGCACGACGGGCATGTACGGCAGGAACCGGTGCCCGGCGTTCACGCACGCCTGGCAGAAGGCGCAGTCGCCGTCGAAGACCAGCAGGACCGGGTGCTCTCCGCTTTCTCCGCCCATGCCGTCGAACCTACCAATCCTGGGGCGGATCATTCCGATCTCGTGGTGGCGGCGCGGGCTGCCGTGACGCGCGCACCACCAGCACGGCGACCACGACCACCGCGACCACGACGCTGAAGACGACCGCGAGGACCAGCAGCAGGACGAGTGCACTCATCGTCGATCCCTTCCGCGGACCAGGCGTGCGGCGACGGCCAGGCCGACCGACGCGTACGACACCGCGCGCGCCAGCCGTACGGACCTGGGGATGTCGGAGACGGCCGGACGGGGGCCGTCGCCCAGGTCCGGGCGGTGCTCGACCCGGCCGCCGTAGTCGTTGGCCCCGCCGAGGCGTACGCCGAGGGCGCCGGCGAAGGCCGCCTCGCAGCGTCCGGAGTTGGGGCTGGGATGGCGGTGCCCGTCCCGCACGAGGACGGCCGCCGCGCGGCGCGGGGAACCGCCCACCAGGCCGGCGAGGCCCGCCGTGAGCAGGGCCGTCAGCCGGGCCGGCACGTAGTTGGCCACGTCGTCCAGCCGGGCCGAGGCCCAGCCGAACCTCTCATAGCGCGGCGACCGGTGGCCCACCATCGCGTCGAGCGTGTTCACCGCGCGGTAGCCGAGCAGGCCGGGCACGCCGAAGAGCGCGCCCCACACGAGCGGGGCGACGACGGCGTCCGAGGTGTTCTCCGCGATGGACTCGACCGTGCCCCGCGCGAGCTCCGCGGCGTCCAGCCCGGACGGGTCGCGCCCGCACAGGTGCGGAAGGCGTGCGCGGGCGGCGGCCAGGTCGCCGTCATCGAGGGCCCTGGCCATCAGCGCGCCCTCCCTGCCCAGCGTCGTGCCGCCGAGCACCGCCCAGGTGGCGGCGGCGGTGACCGCGGCCCGCGCGACCGGGCTCGACCGGGTCATCCGCTCGGCGAGCAGCCCCACGACCGTCGCGGCGCCGACGCAGACGGTGGTGTACGCCAGCCCCGCTAACCGCGAATTCCGATATATGCGCTTTTCTAGGGCGGCGGCCCGGCTGCCGAACACCGCGACGGGATGGCCCCGCCGGGGATCCCCCACCGCGGCGTCGATCGCGGCCCCGGCGAGCAGCCCCGCCGCCGTGGCACCGTCCATGATCCGGATCACGCAGGCATTCTGCCGTACGTGCCCGTTTGTCACGAGATGGGATCGTCGCCGAGGAGGCGGCGCTGGATCGCGTCCTCGTTGGCGTCGAGCCAGGCGGCGGCGCGTCTGATCCGTCCGCCCGCGCCGCCGTCCCACATGCGCGCCCAGCCGCCGCCGAGCGTCCTGGCCCGGTCGCGCATGACTGCGTAGGAGCGGCCGAACCGCACTCTGGCCGTCTCCACCAGCAGGAGCCGGTCCCGCGCCGGCAGGCCGTACGCGTCGCAGAACAGCCGCACGCGGGCCGCCGCGTCCAGGGACCGCTGCAGCCGATCGCGGTCCAGCGGATCGGCGAGCGGGGCCCAGTGCCGCAACGTGGTGACCACGTCGAACAGCCGCGTCGTCGGCCTGGCCAGGTCGAAGTCGATCAGCGCGTACGGCAGGAGCCCCGCGCCGGGCCGCTCGCGGAAGACGACGTTGGCCGGGGTGACGTCGCAGTGGCCCACGAGCTCGGCGGGGCCCTCCGGCGCCGAGCCGTTCTCCCATACGGCGCCGGGAGGCGGATTGAACGAGGCCGCCGCGTCGTGGAAGCGCCGCAGCAGCCGGGCCAGCGTGGTCAGCGCCTCGTCGCTCACCGCGTACGCAGGCAGGGGGTGTGCGGGCACCACGCCCTCGACGTACGTGAGGATCGCCCTGCCCCGCTCGTCGATCCCGAGAACCCTCGGCGCCCGGTCGAACCCGGCGGACTCCAGGTGCCGCAGCAGCGCGTGGACCGACGGCGACGAGGGCCGCATCGGCCGCCGTACGGTCGCGCCCACCCGTACGACCCCCTCGGAGACATCTCCGACGAGTGGGATCTCGCGTACGGACATGGCGATGCAGTGTAGCCGCGAGATCACCCGACCGCAGTCGGCCAGGCGAGTTCCCTGCATCAGGGACGCCCTCGCGCGCAGGGGCCCGGACAAGGACCTGAGCAGCGCCGGCGCTGGGCCGGCCGGCCATCCCTGACGAGCACCGCCACCAGGCTCGAAGGCCCGCCGGAGGGGTGGTCCGGCCCATGTCCGGGAAACCGGGTGTGTACCCGGTCCCCGGATCATGCAGAATTAGGCACGAGCGCCCTTAGCTCAGCTGGATAGAGCATCGGACTTCTAATCCGACGGTCGGGGGTTCGAATCCCTCAGGGCGCGCTCCCCCACCCAGCCCAGATGCCCTCTGAGCTGGCCCTTCACATGATCGGGCTGTCGCCGAGGATGCAGCCGGACGCCACCAGATGCAACCTCAGGCGGCCACTCCCGGAATATCTCCGGAATGATCTTGGCCACGTTTCCGCAGGTCGCCAGGCGGATTCCGCCAACTTCCGGAACGATTCCGAGACCCCGAGCATTCGGAAGGGTGCCAACCCGAGTCGGCCACCCTGACGTTGTCCCAGCTTCAGAGGGGAACCTCCGGCGCTGCGGTGATCGGCAGGACGCATGGGCCCGTCACCGCACAGAAGGTGGCTACGGTAACGGCTGATCCCTCCGTCGTCGGCTTGGGACCTGCCGAGGCACCAAGGTCAGGCGATCAAGGGCGGCGCTACGCGCCGCTCGCGGCCCTACGCCCGGCCGCACGCTGCGCGTGCGGCCTGGAGGCCGTTCTCGCGCGCGGCCGGCTCGGGCCGCCCAGCGCGCGAGAACGCTCCTCTACTCCTGAGACTGGCTTTCAGGGGGCTCGATACCGAGCGCGGCTCTCACCGTCTTCGGGCCAGCCTGCCATCGCGCCAGTGAATCCATGACAGCGGGAACATCTGACGCCTTTGCCTTCTTCAGCGCCTTCGCCCCGAGGATCAGCCGAACAAGCTGTCCGGGTAGGACCCGAATCGACCAGACGACAACTCCCGCAAGGACTACAGGAACACCATCGAGGACATGCCCAACCAACTCGGGCATCATTTGAGCCTTCTCCCGGCCCCTGAGCCAAGGGCGCAGATCCCGAGAACAAGTTGGGCCAACGCGAAGGCCCGCACACCGGGGTCTGCGTACTCCCTATGGCTTTGGGACGTACGTGTCACGTACGACGTGGCAGCCGGGCAGCCACCACGAAACAGGAAGTAAGCGTTGAGATCAGCATAAGAGATCGCGGCCTCTGGCGGGGGCACTCCGGCTCCGGGGTGATCAACAGAGGCCTGCTCACCATGGCCGGCCGTAGCTGGTTGAGGTAGGAGCCTGATCACCCCGTCCGCCATCGACCCAGGACAAGCCGAGCAGACCAAGGCCGCCGGGTCCAGGTCGTTCGTCCAGTCGGGCGCTCCACCTGGACCCGGCGGCCTTGGCCCGCTTCCCCTTCGGGCGGGTCGACGGCAGACGGGGTGATCAGGAGGCGGAGGCGTGCGCACCGCGCGGGAAAGGCCAGGTCACGGGCTGATCGTCGTGCCATTAGGCAGGGTGACGAGGGGGCAACCACGGTCACTCATGATCGGCTTCACGCCCAGGTCAGCGCCCCTACAGACCTGATCCATGCAATTCCCAAGCTGACAGCCCGGGTTTGGTTCGGCCGAAACAGGCCACAGGCGGGCAAAGGGACAGCGTGTCCCTGCAGGCTATGCGATGCCCGCCGCCTCTCCTGTTCCCCGAGGCCGGTCGAGCTGCGCAGGCTCTGACAAGAGGTCCGGGGCATGCTATATGGGTGCCCCAGGCGTGCACTAAGTGCCATACTCCCGTTCCATGCCCCGCACCGATCGTGTCAGCCTGACCCGGGAAGCGCTTGCAATGCCCGCGGTAGATCACCTTTCGAATAACGGTACGCTCAACGTTCTCCTGGATCGTGCCCTCTCGGGTCTTCCGTCTGGCCTCCCACCGGATCGAACGACGGTTGGCCTATTCACGAATTTCGTCAGATTGACAGATAAAGCACTCCGGGAATACGACGCGGCACGAGCTGAATTGCTGGTCTTCGTCTCGCCTCATTCTGGACTGCGCACAAGCCCCTACCTTAGAGCTATCGACCACATGGAAAACTGTGTGAGCGCAACTCATCGTGCAGTTCTGACTGCGCGAGCACTTCGAGAGAATAAGGTAGGCCGAGGAGCGCCAACTCTAACGCAACGCCAGGAAGAGCGCCTGAAGTTCCTACGTAACGCCATGGAACACTCCGACGAAAGATTCTCGGTAAGCAGAAGTATAAAAATAGCCCGATTTTCGATAAGGCTGATCCATATTCACTTCGATTGTCGAATGCATCCATGGTGATCGGTCCACACATCCTAACGTACAAGGAGCTCGTGTCGGCGATGACAAAGTGTCACCGGACGATCGAGAAGATACGAGGGGTCCCTACAGGCACACCTAGTCCCGACTTTCCTAACGCGAAGCTACGTACTACAACCGTGGACGGCGCAACTCGAAGATCAAGCGGATTTCAACCTAGCGACTACCTTAGAGAGTTGACCCGACTCATCGTCACTCACTCCTGACAAGATCGTCGTGCCAACCTCTGGATCGTTCCTCTGGCCGGACCACAGACCAAGATCCGGAATGTGCTCGGAATCACCTTGCCCCGTCCGGAAGCATCGGAGAGATCACGCGCAGGTCAGCCCTGCACCGGGACGAGAAACGGCGATCCCACTTCTAATCCGACGGTCGGGGGTTCGAATCCCTCAGGGCGCGCTCCCCACCTAGCCTGGTTGGCCTCTGACCTGGGCTTCTGCTTGATCATGTGGTGATCGCGTACGCCGCCGAGAGCCGCCGCTTGTCGCCAGTCACGGGATATACGCGGGATGATGTTGGTCGCGTTCTCCCAGGTCGCGCGGCGCTTTCCGGAACCTCTGCGGGATGAGACCCACCCGAAGAATGCCGAAGGGCCCCGGAGTGACCCGAGACCCTTGGCTGGCGCGGTTCCCACTTCTACGAATCCTGATCTTTCAACGCCTCAAGCCGGTGGCTTGCGGCGTCGGCGATCTTTCGTGCTTGCTCGCGGAGTTCGTCGTCGCTCGGTGGAGTTGCCCGCCCTGCCTCCCAGTCGTCGATAAGCATCATCAGCCAGAAGATCCCCTCGGGACCGTCGCACTTGTCTCTGAGTTCGAGGATCAGGAAGTCCGCACCCTTACCGATGGGGAGTGTGCCTTCGGCTATGCCCTGCGCTACATCGCGGGCGACCTCCCACGGCTTGCGCTGCACATCGATGGGTGGGAAGCCGCTCTCCGTCATCACCTCGCGGATGAGCGGCTCAACCTCCGTCATTGATCCGGTGGACAGCGCACAGCCCGCCAGCTCCCACACCGCTGGAGAGTCGAGCCCCGCTTCGATCAGTTCGCAGGCCAGCCAACCGGCCTCCGGGGCGGTCCCGGAGAGGCGTCCCCAGAGGAGATCACCTCTCAGCTCAGCCAGACGATTCCTGAGCTCGGGGGAGAGTTCCACCAGATCAGTATTCCGCGATTGATCACTCATGAGGCCAGGGCGCCATCTATGCGCTGGTTGGCGATCTCACGTTGCCCGTCGATGCACTTGGCATAGACGCGCAGCATGACGTCCACGCCGTGACCGGCGCGCTCAGCCGCCTCCGGCGCGTGGACTCCTGCGTTGAGCCACAACGAGACGGCCGTGTGGCGCAGGTCGTACGGCCGGGCCGCGAGCGGCGAGGCGACCTGCTCTGGAGTGAAGGCGTAACTGCGGGCTTGCTTCCAGATCTTCGCGTACGCCGAGCCCGTGATCACGCCATCCGTCCTCGTCCGGAACAGCCGGCCATCCTTCGCCATCCCGAAGGTTTCCAGGTGCGTGCGCAGGATCTTCACCAGTTCCGGCGGCGGGAAGGGAACGTCTCGCGTCGTCGTCTCCTCCCGATACTGAGGCCCCGTTCGTCGTGGCCCTCTCCCGAATCGGTGAACCGCTTGTTGCTCTGGGGGCGAGCCTTCTCCAGCGTCAGCAGGCCCCATCCGGATTCGGGAAGGTGGCAGTCCTTCGCACGCAGCCCGGCCGCCTCGGCAGGTCGCCGAAGTACATGCAGGCGAACATTGCCACGAGCATCGGCCCACGCTTACGACCGCAGTAGGTGAGCGCGACGAGGAGTTCCCGCGCCTGGGCCGGATTGACGACGACGGGCCGGTCTATCTCGCCGTTCGTCTTGGTCCGGCGCAGCTTAAACCGGTCGAGCGGATTTGCCGAAAGCTCTTCCAGTTCCACCGCGTACTCCAGGGCGTGATGGAAGACCCGGGACAAGCCGAGCAGACCAAGGCCGGTCGACGGCGGACGGGGTGATCAGGAGGGCGGGCTGTACGCGCCGCGTTGTCAGGCCACGGGTCGGCTCCTTCTCGTACGCTGACCTTCGTGGATCTCCAATCCGTGGACTGGGCTGCAATTCCCGGCCCGAAGTGGTACTCGCCCCAATGTGTGACGGAGGCGTTCAGGGCCTTGATGCGGACGACATGGGCTGACAAGGATCGGGGCCGCGGTATTCGCTCAGTCGTCGGTAATGATCACGCCGGCACCCTCTACCCGGCCGCTGTCGCAGGCACAGACGTATTGCTGCACATCATTGCCACCTGC
Source organism: Microbispora sp. GKU 823 (assembly GCF_002027145.1). NCBI lineage: Bacteria > Bacillati > Actinomycetota > Actinomycetes > Streptosporangiales > Streptosporangiaceae > Microbispora > Microbispora sp. GKU 823. The sequence goes on from NZ_MWJN01000019.1 coordinate 60,338, forward strand.
CCCGGCGCGCCAAGGAACACCGCCCTATGCGTCCTTTCGGATTGGTGGGGATGCTTCCAACCCGAACCGGGTTTCGAGGCGTACACAGATCAGGATGGACACCGAGTCGAGATCATCCCCGCAATAATGCAGCGGGTAGAGCAAGCAGCCGACACCATGCGCACCATCGCAGAGCACGACACACAGGCACGAGGGCTGGTCCAAGAACTGCTCCGCAGCCTCGGCCGAGGATGGACCGTCGAGGAGTAGCAGACGGCCGACAGCCAGATCGCCGGTACGGGGCATTAAGGAGGGTAACGAGGGGGCAACCACCGTCACTCGTGACCGACCCCACCCCAGGTCAGTGACCCTGACGGCCGTGATCCATGCCATTCCCAAGCTGACAGCGCGGGTTCGATTCCCGTCACCCGCTCCACACGGAAGCCGGGTCCCCAACGGTCCACGAATACAGGTTCTGATCCTGGCTGACCTGATCAAGTCCACCCCTGAGAAAATCGCTGGGTGATGAGCCCTTTGATCCGTTCAAGAACCATCAAGGATCTGCGTGCCTGCATCGATGCTCTCGCCACCGTGCATGCTTCCGATCGCTACCCGGTGGACTGGCCCGCCGATCCCGGGCGATGGCTGACACCTTCCAACCTTGTTCAAGCATGGGTGGCGGTTGAAGGCTCTGACGTCGTCGGACACGTGGGGCTCTCACAGCTGGACGCGGCAACGCTTGAACCGCCCCTCGCCCGGGCCATCGGTACGCCGGCCGGTCCGGTCGGATCGATCACCCGGCTCTTCGTCACTCCTCAGTGGCGAGGCTACGGGCATGCCACTCGCCTCCTCGACGTGGTCGGCAAGAAGGCCGCCGATCTAGGAATACCTCTCGTGCTCGACGTATCCGACGACGGCCACGCGGCCATCGCCCTGTACGAACGTGCCGGATGGCAACGTGTGGCAAGCGCCCGAGCCGAGTGGCTGAACGCAGCAGGCGAAAACGCTTTGCTGCACTACTACATGAGTCCCGAGACAACGCGGAAGCAGCATCGCCCCGATCCCCGCCTGGAGCGGCGACGATGACCGTCACCGCCCCAACTGCGGCGAAAACAGGCAACTCAACACCACATCGCATCGCATCGCCGTCACCCAGGCTCGTTGCCACGAAGGCACCCCTGCCCTGATCAAACGACGCCAGGAGACCACCAGGGATACCGGGAAAGGACAGCCTTAGCGTCCTGAAACGGCACCTTTCAGCCGTGATCTACCATGTCGTGTTCGACGCCCTCCTTCGCGTTCTCGATGACCTTGGACCCACCGCCCCAGACCATGCCTACCTCGACCATCCCGCATGGATCAGCGTCCTGCACGCGGCCAATGCCGCCCTCCAGATTCTGTCGCCGGACAAGGAGAACTCGTAACGGCCTTCCCGAACACACCGCAAGGCAACGATGAAGTATCTCCCCACCAGACCTCTTGCACGTAGGAGCGTCAGGCCAGAGCGACTGGTGCGGGAAGTATGACTGCCATAATCTTGCCCTCTCGCTGATCTTGCGCGGGGCATCAAAGGAAAAGTGTTACTTCATCACGTCGATGAACAGGGCCAAAACTCCGCCTGGAGCACAAAACTCAAGATGAGGGCGTCGTTTCGTCTCGCCCTCGACTGCGTCGGAGCAAGTGGGACGATGATTGTTCACGTAGATCAGTCTCGACTTCGGCATGATCCCTGACGACGTAGCCGTTCGTAGCATCAGGGTAGAGGTGCCCGCAGGCGCGAAGTGGGCCATTCTCATTTCGAGGCCGCCGCAGGCCTAGCATCAACCTGGACCGGAACGGCTTCGGCTTCTGAGCCGTGGAAGTTTGTGGCACGGGGAGTTCATCGGGTTCGCGGGGCTCGACCTGGTAAATGCGGGAATGCCGTTCACCGTGCGGATCCCAAGCTGTCGAGGCAGACCCGACGCTCGTTCCTCACCCGGGGCTCCCCCGAGTAACCTCCGCATGTCATACGAGGTGGTTCCCGATTCTCCTCAGAAGCCGGCAGGAGCACGAGAAAGAGCGTGGCGATGGCCCGGAACAGGACTGATGCACGTGCCCGGCTTAAGGGAGGAACGAGGGGTGGCCTCTGGAGTCCCGTTCTGGTGAACCTGGGGCTCGGCGTGCCCGCGATTGTGCCGCTCTATCTGGCGTGGTGGCTGCTGACCGAGTACATGCCGATGGACTGCAAAAGCACGGAGGACCTTGCCAAGCCGGATCTCACCAACTGTAACTACACCACTCTCGATCACGCGAGCATCGTCATGCTTCTCCTGGCTGCGACCGGCGTCCTCATGCTGGCATTGCTGGTGGTGATCGACGTGGTCTTCCCACTTGAGACCGGACGAAGGTTGGCGGCCTGGGCCGGCGCGGCTGTGCTCATCCCCGTCCCATTCGCGCTGTGCCTGGCGCTGGCCTGACGACTGACGTTCTTGCCACCCGCCACAGCGTCTTGGCCACTTTGTGGCAATGCCCGATCACTGGCCTCTGTTCAAGCTGCGCCTGAGCACGCCCCGGCTGCAACTGCGCCTGCCCACGCTGCGCGGCCGGCGAACCATCGGCCGGCGCCTGCGCCTGGACCACGGCGCGTTCACCAGCCCAATTCCCGTCGGCATCCACGGCCTGGAGCCCTGCCTTCCCCATTTCGGCCTGCGCTGACGACGCTGCCGGACCTCGCCCGCTACCGCCAGGTCGCGGACTCCGGGTCGACGCCGTGCGCCTCGGCGTTCGCGCAGATCGTGTCGCGCAGCCAGACGGCCAGGCCCGGCACGACCGCGTCGTAGTGGGCCGCGAACCTATGGTCGGCGGCGAACATCCGCCCGATGCAGGCGTGCATCGAGTGCGTGCAGTCGAAGTACCTCGACATCAACGCGCGGTGCCGCTCCGCGAGGGCGTTCGCGTCGGCGGACCCGGGCGTGACGCCCGCACGCTTCGCGGCGGCGAAGTCGGCGTTCAGGGCGCCGGTCTCGGCCGCGACCGTCTTCCAGTCCTCCGGTGTCATCTCGCCGGCCCGCTCGGCGTACTGCGCCCACTGCGCGCTGTCTCCCCACCGGTCCTCGGCCTCGTCGACCCAGGAGGGCTGCCAGTCGTCGCCGAAGATCTCGACCTGCTCCTCCGGGGTCAACCGCATGCCGGTGCTCGACGCCCCCAGCATGCGGTCGACCGCGCCGACCATCTTCTGCAGACGGGATATGCGCTCCACGAGCAGCGCCCGCTGCCGGCGCAGGTGGTCGCGCGCGCCAGCGCCCGGGTCGTCGAGGATCCGGCCGATCTCGGCGAGCGGAAACCCGATCTCCCTGTAGACGAGGACGCGGTGGATCCGCGCGACGTCGTCACCGGAGTACACCCGGTATCCGGCCCAGGTGCGCCCGCTCGGGCGTACGAGGCCGATCGCGTCCCAATGGTGCAGCGTCTTCACGCTGACCCCGACGAGCGCGGCCGCCCGGCCGACGGTGAGGCCGTCGGAACCGTCCGGGCCGGTGATGGCCGTTTCCCATCGGTGGGCGTCGCTCGTCACCGGCCCAGTATCGCCGACCTCGCCACAGGCCCAAGGCCGGAGACGGGCGTACGGGATGCTCACTCGGTTGGGACCTCGATGCCTATCGCCCGCAGGTCGTCCGCCCGGGCGCTGCGCGGATCGAGCGGCTGAGCGGCCGTCATCACGACCCGGGCGTTCTCGGGCGTGACGACCGTCAGCTCGATGGAGTTCCAGGGCATCTCCCTCGGGCCGCTGGTGCATCCCGGCACGAGTTCCTCGCAGCGGGCGGCGATCTGGTCGATCTGGCTGAGGACGCAGGCGAAGCTCACGCTCATCGCCGGAACCTCGCCCACCTGTTCCGCGGGCACGAGCAGGACGTCCTGGAAGGCCCAGCGCCGCAGGTGGGTCAGTCGATCCGGTACGGAGAACAGGTCGACGAACCCGAGCCCGCGAGTCCAGAAGTCCTTCGACGCCGCGAGGTCGCGGGTGGGGATGGTCACGAACATCGGCATGCCGTAGTAATCCCGGTAGATCTCGGGCGCGGTCGCGTCGAGCGCGGGCATGGGAACTGGACTGATGTACTCGCTCATGCCCTGATCGTCGAGCCTCCTGCTACGTCAGGGTCAAGGCGAACACCATGCCGGTCGAGACGGCCGGGCCCGCGATCCGGGACGCGATCGCCGCGGCCGGAAGACAGGGGGCGCGTTCCCGCTTCTCGTTCCCGCTTCTGGGAAACGCGCCCCCGGTCGTGGCGTGGGTGTCAGGCCACGTTCACCGTGGCCGAGCTCTGCTGCTTGGCCGACGTGCCCGCGAAGGCGGCCTTCCAGGTGCCCGTTCCGCCGTTGTCCACCTTCACGCTGTACTGCCCCCGCGATCCCGTACGCGTGGAGGTGACGTACGTGTAGCGCGTGGAGCCGGTCTTGCGGAAGTAGACGGCGATGGTCTGGGCGGACAGGCCCGACCGGCCGGAGGTCAGCGAGCCCGAGAGCGTCAACTGCTTGGCGCGCCGGTCATAACGGGCCCGCTTCGCCGTCTCCTCGCCCGCCGAGGCGGTGATGGTCAGCGAGGTGGCCACGGCCGGGCGGGAGTCCTTCTTGCCGTCATTCCGCCTGGAGTCCTGCTTGGAGTCCTGCTTGGGGTCCTGCTTCGCTTCCTGCTTGGGGTTCTGCTTCGGGTCCTGCTTGGGGTTCTGCTTCGGGTCCTGCTTGGGGGGTCGTGGTGGCCACGGGTCGCGGAGCGGCCGGCTCACCGGTCGCCGCGAAGGCCGACGCCGTCGGGACGAGCACGCAGGCGCCGACGGTGGCGGTCAGCAGTCCGGCGGTCACTTTTGCACGCATTGCTTCCTCCTCGAGAAAACCACCGGCACGGGATTCAATGGACAGAGAGGGTGCCCGCACCGGATTTCGCCTTCACCGAAGAACGTATCGGCCTTTTTCGCCGCCGAGACGATCCTTAAATATTCGCACGCCCATGGCGGCCCGCTTACGCGATTCTTATGACACCAGCTCAGCGCGGGCGCGTGGATGTTGATCGGTCCAATTCGGCAGAAGCGGTCCGGACGATGAAGTCTCATCCAATGTTCAGCCCGCATGAGAATACGATGAGACGGTTCCCCGGCCCGTTCATCGTTTTCTCAGCGGCCTCGCGCTGATCGGCTCGGGGGCCGGTCGTCGTCCATGACGCCGTAGCCGGACGCGCGGAACAGGAAGGAGGCCCAGGAGCGGTAGGGCCGCCACGCCTCGGCCACCTTCCGGTACGCGGCAGGCGGAGCGTCATCCGGCAGGCCGTACGCCTCGCGCAGGATCGCGAACAGGCGTGGTTCGTCGCCCGGGAACGCGTCCGGCGCGCCCGCGCCGCGGATCAGGATCAGACCGGCGGAGAACGGCCCGATGCCGGGCAGGGCGCGAAGTTCGGCCAGCGCCTCCTGGGGGTCGATCGCGCGCAGATGCTCCGCGGTGAGCACGCCGTCGAGCGCCGCGCGGGCCAGCCCGCGCAGCCACTCCTCCTTCTGCGCGGGCAGGCCGAGGCCACCGGCCTGCAGCAGCGTCATGGGCGGAGGAAAGGCGGCGTACGTCTCCCCGTCCACGACGACCTTCGCTCCGAATCGCTCCGCGATGCGCTGTTTGAGCCGGGCGGCGATGAGCATCGACGAACGCTGCACGATCACCGCCCAGCAGGCCGCCTCCCAGGGGGTCCAGAAGCACAGCGGGCGCAGGCCGGGACTCTTCCGCTGGAGGTCGCCGAGCACCGGGTCGGCCTCGCCGGCCTCGGCGAAGCCGGAGCCGTCCACGTCGAGGGACAGGATGCGCGCCACCTCGCCCCGGATCCGCGGCCCGGCTGCCCGCGTGGTGACGACGGCGACACCGTCCGGCGCGGCGGTCACGGTCACACCGATCGGCAGCCAGTCGGACTCCGCGCAGTAGGCGAAGCGCAGCGCCCGCCCGTCGGAGGGCAGCCCGCTGGTGGCCGGCCAGTCCTCGACGAAGCGCAACGTGGCGCCGAAGTCGAACGGGCCTTCTGCCGTGAGCGTGAAACCGTGGCTGGTCATGGGCGACATCGTACGAGGCCGGACAGACAAACGATCTTGCCGGGCGGCACGCCGCGGCCTCCGCCGGCCATACCGGATCCCCGCGTGCCGGACAAGTGGTGACCCCGAGCCTCGATCCTCCTCTTCGAAAGTTTCGGAGAGGGACTTTCGATTTTCACTGTTGCCTTTCCGTACCTGTTGCCTATTCTTCCCTTGCACGGGGACTTCCGGGGGCACCAAAACCGGACCGAGTGGCATTTCTATGCCGATCATGGAGTGGGCATCGTGTCGAAACTTTTCGGTGACGGCGTGGAGATCGGCCTCGGCGACGAGCCGGCGACCGGAGGGACGACGGGCTCGTGGTGACGGTGGCGTTCAGCGGCACACGGGACGGCGAGGCGCCGCTGACCTGGGGACAGCGACTGATTTGGCGGGCGGTCCACCTGATGGGCGACAGCCAGACGTTCCTGAGCTGCCCGTGGGTGCTCCCGGTGTACGGCAGACGTGACCTCGGCAGCGTCCTGGACGCACTGCGCGTGCTGCTCGAACGCCACGAGAGCCTGCGTACGACCTTCGCCCTCACGCCGGAAGGGCCGGTGCAGCGGGTCGGGCGGGGCGGCGAGCTGACCGTGGACCTGGTGGAGGCGGGACAGGACCGGGCGCTGCGGGTCGCCGAGCGGCTCGCGGGCGAGCTGGGCCGTACGGCCTTCGCCCACGACCGGGACCTGCCGCTGCGCTGCGCCGTCGTCGTCAAGAACGGCCGCCCGGTGGCGCTGGCGTTGGCCTTCTCCCATCTGGCGGTGGACTTCCAGGCGCTGAACACGCTGTCGGAGGAGTGGAAGGCCCTGCTGCGCGGCGAGGAACTGCCGCCCGCCGAGTGGCAGCCGTTGGATCAGGCGGCCGCGGAGCGCGAGGAGCCGTACCCCGCCCGCTCGGCCAAGTCCGTCCGATACTGGCACTCGGTGCTGGCGGAGGGACCGCTGGACGTGTTCGACCATCCGCCGCGCGAGGCGGAGGACCCGCGGTTCATCGAGGTCGGCATGGAGTCGGTGGCGCTCGCGACCGCGGCACAGCGGCTGGCGGAGCGCTGGAAGATGAGCACGACCAGCGTGCTGCTCGCCGCCTGCGCCACCGTGCTGGCCACCGTGAGCGGCCGTCCGCGCGCGGTCATGCAGCTCGTGCACAGCAACCGCCGCGACGCGCGCACCCGCACGATGGTCGGCACCGTGGAACAGGACGGCCTGTTCGTGCTCGATCTGCCCGCCACGGACTTCGCCGCCGCCTGCCGGGCCGCGCACCGCGGGGCGCTCAGGGCGTACCGCAACGCGCACTACGACCCGTTCGAGATGCAGGCCATGCGCGAGGAGATCGGCCGCCGCCGCGGCCGGGAGCCGGACCTCGACGCGTTCTTCAACGACAGGAGGACCGTCGGCACCTGGCCGGGCCTGCCTCCCGCCGGCCCCGACGAGGACGTGGCCCGCCTCACCGAGAAGACCCGGACGTACGTCACGAACGCCTGGCCGGGTGTCCGTTTCAAGGCGTTCTTCACGGTCGTCGCGGCCCCCGACACCGGCCGGCTCAGCCTCATCGTGGACACCGCCTACCTGCCCCCGGACATCGCCGAGGCGATGCTGCGCGGCGTCGAGGCCCTGCTGGTCCGCGCCCTCACCGAGGAGGTCCCGATGGCCGCCGTCCCCGAGGTGTGCGGGGTCGGCCCGTACGACGGGCGGCTCAGGACTGCTGGACCGCCAGGCGCAGACCGAAGCCGATGACGATGAGGCCGGTGAGCCGGTCCAGGGCGCGCTTGACCGACGGCCTGCGCAGCCAGCCGCGCACCATCCCGGTGAACCCGATGAGCACGGCGCTCCACACCAGCGCCTCGCAGACGTGAACGCCCGCCAGCAGTACGCCCATCACCGCGTGCGGCACGCCCTGGGGCATGAACTGCGGCAGCACCGCGACGTAGAAGGCGCCCACCTTCGGGTTGAGGAGGTTGGTCAGCAGGCCCCGCCGGAACGCCCGTCCCCATCCGGCGTCCGGCGGGTCCGGCGGCGCCGCGTCGTCCGCCCGGCTCGCGCGGCTGTGCCAGAGCATCCTGCCGCCCATCCAGATCAGGTACGCGACGCCCGCCCACCGCAGCACCTCGTACGCGACGTGGGAGGCGGTGAGGAGAGCGGACAGGCCGGCGGCCGTGAGCAGGCCCCACAGCAAGGTGCCGACCTGGATGCCGAGCACCACGGCCCAGGCCGACCTCCTGCCGGCGAGCAGCGACGTGCGCAGGATCAGAGCCGTGTCCAGGCCGGGGGTGAGCGTGAGCAGCGCCACGATGACGGCGAACGAGGCGATCGCACCATAGACGTCCACGAACGGCCACCGTAGCCCATACCCGGATACCTGGCTTGACCTTTTCCGCGTCCCCGTGCACCCTCCGGTGGTGATCCTCCGGATGAACGACGCCGCGGCCCGCTTTCATCAGAACGAAATGATCGTCCACAGCCGGTCACGCTCCCCAACGGCCGCAATCTGAAATGCGACACGTGCGAGAACGAATTGTTCGAGCACCGCCGGTGGAAACTCCAGACCACGGGCATGACGTTCATGAATCTCGACTGGGCCAACCGCGACGCCACCTGCTTCGTGTGCAGCAGTTGCCGTCGCATTCACTGGTTCCACTGGTGATCGGGGATCAGACGTAGCGCCAGGCGGCCGCGAACCGGTCGAGACAGTCCTGGGCAGGGGTCCCGCAGAAGGTCACGCCGGCGACAGGACCAACACCGCGTGGTCGGGCGCCACGCTCGCGAGCCGGAAGCGGATGTCGCCGATCTTGCCGGGGCGTCCCACGGCCAGCGTCAGCCCGCCCGCCGTCCGGCAGCGGCCGTTGACGCAGTCCTGACTGACGTCGGTGTTCATGCCCTCGACCTGGAAGGCGCCCGCGCCCGCTTCGAACCGCAGCCGCAACTCGCCCCGGTCGAGTGAGGCGATCGTGATCGCGTCGAGGCCGGTCTTCCGGTCGAGCCGCAACCGGTCCCCCGGGCGGACCGCCACCTCGCAGGCGCCGTCCCGGCACGCCTCGGGATGGCTCGCCGCCGAGACGACCGACGAGCTGGGCGAAGGCGATGCGGGGACCGGGGACGCGGGGACCGTGGTGGACACCGGGCCGCCAGTGGCCACGGGCCGCGGCCGCACCTGCGGCTCCGGGGTCCCGCAGGCCGTGAGCAGCACGGTCACCGGTACGGCGACGAGGCCGGCCCGGCCGATCAAGCGGGACGCGTACGGTCCTCGGCGCATGACTCTCCCTGAGACCACGACGGCTACGCCGGTCCTGCGCGCCGGCGGCCGGAGCGGCCCAGGCCCGCCGCCCTCGACTCGGTCGAGCCTTCCCCGAACCCGGCGGCCCCAACCCGCGAAGCGGGGATCACAGGAGGAGGGCGCCGGTGATCTGGTGGGCGGTCCTGCGTACGGCCGCGCCCATCCGCGGCAGCGCCGCCGCCCCCACCGGCGCGGCGACCGCGACGGCCATGCACACCCCGCCGTCCGGGCCGAAGACCGGCGCGGCGGCGCAGCACACCCCCTCGGCGAACTCCTCCCGCGCGTACCCCACGCCCTCCCCGCGGATGGCCGCGAGCTCGCGTTCCAGCACGGCCGGCGCGGTCACCGTACGGCGGGTCATCCGCCGCAGGGCCGGGGCGGCGAGGAACGCGGCGCGCAGACCGGGGTCGTAGGCGAGCAGCACCTTGCCCATGGCCGTGCAGTGCAGCGGCGCCCGGTCGACGCCGTCCGACGGCGACTTGACCCGGTTGTGCCCGTACAACCGCTCGACGTACGCGACCTCGAAGCCGTCCGGCACGGCCAGGTTGACCGTCTGCCGGGTGGCCTCGTACAGCTGGAGCAGGTGTGGCAGGACCGCCCTGCGGGAGCCGGGGAGGCGACGGCCCTGGACCGCCCAGCCGCGCGGCGCCACGATGTCGGCCAGGCGTCCGCCGACCGTGTAGTCACCACCCGTACGCGTGACCAGGCCGCGCCGCTGCAGCGTCCCGAGCAGGCGATGGGTGGTGGTCTTGGAGAACCCGGTGGACTGGTGCACCTGGGTGAGGTTCATCGGCCTCATGCCGGCGGCCAGGCACAGGAGGATCTCTATCCCGCGTTCCAGGCTCCCCAGGGCGGAGGCCGCCTCCGCCCGGCGGGCGCGATCCAACGGTACGAACAATCCCACCCCGCGACGCTCGTGGACCACATCCTGACCGGCCAGCGGCCACCTTAGCCGCGCCACCCCATGCATGAGGGGCGAACGGCGGAAGCCCGCCTCGGCCGGGACACTCCCCCGAGCGCCCCGGCCGGTCGGACGTGTCGTCAGTTCACCTCGACGCTCTCCAGCACGCCGAGGGCGTCGGGCACCAGGACGGCCGCCGAGTAGTAGGTGGTCACCAGGTAGGAGATGATCGCCTTGTCGTCGACGCCCATGAAGCGCACCGACAGGCCGGGCTCGTACTCGTCGGCCAGCCCCGTACGGCGCAGGCCGACGACGCCCTGTTTCTCGGCCCCGGTGCGCATCACCACGATCGAGCTGAGCCCGCCCTCGGTGATCGGAATCTTGTCGCAGGGCAGGATCGGCACCCCCCGCCACGCCATGACCGTCGCCCCGTTCACCTCCGTGACGTCCGGATAGACCCCGCGCCGGGTGCACTGCCGCCCGAAGGCGGCGATGGCCCGGGGATGGGCGAGGAAGTAGTGCGAGCTGCGACGGCGGGCGAGCAGCTCGTCGAGGTCGTCGGGGGTGGGCGGGCCGGAACGGGTGTGGAGGCGCTGCTTGAGGTCGGCGTTGTGCAGCAGACCGAAGTCGCGGTTGTTGACCAGCTCGTGCTCCTGACGCTCCCGCAACGCCTCGATCGTCAGCCGCAACTGCTGCTCGGTCTGGTTCATCGGCTCGTTGTACAGATCCGCCACCCGCGAGTGCACCCGCAAAATCGTCTGCGCCACACTCAGCTCGTACTCACGCGGCCCCAGCTCGTAGTCCACGAACGTCCCCGGCAGCGTCGCCTCACCCTCATGCCCCGCCGCCAGCGCGATCTCCGCCTCGCCATACCGGTTCACCGGCCGGTCCGGGTCCTCTCGGTATGCCTGCACGTGCTCGCGCAGGCCGTCCGACAGGGTGAGCAGCCGTTCGAACTCCTCCCTGCCGAGGGCGAGCACGGTGCACGACGTCACGGCCTTGACCGTCCACTCCCACCGCGCGTCCGCGTTCACCAGCATCTGCTCGCCGACGTACTCGCCGTCGGCCAGCACCCCGAGGCGCGTCTCGTTGCCGTACGCCCCCTCGCCGAGCCTGTCGACCTTGCCGTGGGCCAGGAGCAGGACCTCGTCCATCGGGGTGCCGGCCCGGGCGATGACCTGGCCGGCCTCGTACTCCCGCTGGGTGAACAGGTCGGCCATGGCGGCGAGCACGTCGGCGTCGCCGAACCCGCGCAGGGCGGGAAGCTCGCACAACTCGGCGGAGATGACCCGCACGTCCGCCCCGGTCGAGACGAACGTCACCCGCCCGTCGGCCATCTGGTAGGTCAGCCGCCGGTTGACCCGGTAGACGCCGCCCACCGCCTCGACCCAGGGCAGCACGCGCAGCAGATGACGGGAGGTGATCTCCTGCATCTGCGGCGGGGTCTTGGTCGTCGTGGCCAGGTTGCGCGCGGCCTTGGTGCTGAGGCTCAACCGGTTGTCGGTCGGCATGGTGTTTTCGGTCACGGCACATCACCCCATCTGTGATCGGCACGGCGGCCGGTTGTTCGGTGACTGGTCACGCTCGTCGCCGAGCGGCGGAGGGGGAAGGAAAGATCAGGGTCGTACCGGCCCGGACAGGGCCGCACCGCATGCGCCGGGTGCCCGTACGGCCGCACGCGAAGGCGGCCGGAGTGTCCCGGCGGCGGGAGTCGTGAGAGAGGCGGGCGTACCGATCGCGCGCCTCACCTGACGCGGCGGGTGAGCCGCTCGGTGAGCACCGTGAGCGCCCGCGCCGCATCCGGGGCGATCGCGCAGTCGCGCAGCGCGTCGAGCGCCTGCCCGGCCCGCAGCGCGATGAGGTCCTCGACCTCGCCGAGAGCGCCGGTGTCCACGATGATCTGCCGGAGCTCGGCCGCCCGCCGTTCGTCCAGGTCGGGGGCGCCGTGCCAAGTCCGCAGCCGGTCCCGTTCGGGTCCCCGCGCCCGCGCGTACGCGTACGCCATGAGCACGGTCCGCTTTCCCTCACGCAGGTCGTCGAGGACCGGTTTGCCGGTGACGGCGGGGTCGCCGAAGACGCCGAGGACGTCGTCGCGCAGCTGGAACGCCTCCCCGAGCGGCAGGCCGAACCGGGAGTACGCCTCCAGGAGGGCGGGCGGGGCCCCGGCGAGCGCCCCGCCGATCTGCAGCGGGCGCTCCACGGTGTATCGGGCCGTCTTGTAGCGGATCACCGTCAGGGCCTGCTCGACGTCCGCGTCCGCGCGGGCGTGCGCCAGGATGTCGAGGTACTGCCCGGTGACGACCTCCGTGCGCATCCGGTTGAACAGCTCGCGCGCCGCGCGTCCCCGCACGTCGCCGGTGGCGGCGTCCGCGAGCAGTTCGTCCGCCCACGCCTGCGCGAGCACTCCGAGCAGGATGGCGGCGGATTGGCCGAAGGTCTCCGCGCCCGTCCACCGCGGGGTTCCGGCGAGCCCCCTGTGGATGGTCGGGCGCCCGCGGCGCAGCTCGCTGCCGTCCATGACGTCGTCGTGGATCAGCAGGCCGGCGTGGTAGAGCTCGAGCGCCGCGCCGGTGAGGACGGCCCGGTCCTCGTGCGGATCCTCGCCGCCCGCGCCACGCCAGCCCCAGTAGCACAGCAGCGGCCGGATGCGCTTGCCGCCCCTGACCACGAACTCGCGCAGCAGCCGGTAGCCCTCGGCGACGTCCGGATCACCGACAGGGGGACGCCGGGCGTCGAGGAAACCGGCCAGCAGCTCGTCGACCCGTCCCCGGACGGCGCTCGTGACGGCGGCGTCGCCGCCGGTGTCACCGACGCCGGTGATCCCCTTGATGGACGTGTCCACGGTGTCCGCGGTCATGCACGGCCTCCTCGCTCGGCGAGCCGGTATCCCTTGCGGAAAGTTACTTAATGAACACGCAAAGTAGAACCGCTCGTTCCGATAGTCGGAACTTCTCGCCGAGCCGGACTCGGACCACCCAGCTCAGTCGGCTCTGCCGAACTGCGCTTTCTAGTCGGCTCTGCCGAACTGTGCGATCGCGGTCGCGAGCAGGGCGAGCCCGAGGACCGCGAGTACGGCCACCTCGACGGGGATGGGGACATGCCACCCGCCCCACGTCAGCCCCGGCGCGAGCCGGGCGCGTACGGCCGGCGTCAGGTTCAGATGCGCGAAGACCAGCCGCCTGATGGGATCCACGGCGTACGAGAGCGGGTCGATCCGGTTGAGCGCGGTCAGCCACGCGGGCAGGTTCGAGGCGGGGAACATCGCGCCCGACATGAAGTACAGCGGCATGATCAGCAGCTGGTTGAGCGCCATGAACGACTGCATCTGCCTGACGCGCACGGACATCGCGACCCCGAAGGCCGTGATGGTGAAGGCCAGCAGCACCTGGATGCCGAACACGCCGAGCATCAGGCCCGGCGCGTACGGCACGCCCACGGGACCCGCGATGCAGATGACGACCAGGCCCTGGAAGGCCGCGACGGTGGCCCCGCCCAGGCACTTGCCGAGGACGATGGCCCCGCGGGACACCGGCGCGACCAGCATCTCCCGCAGGAACCCGAACTCCCGGTCCCAGACGATCGAGGCGGCCGAGGACATGGCGGTGAACAGGACGGCCATGGCGAGGATGCCCGGGTAGAGGAAGGTCCGCAGGCCGAGCCCCCCGGTGCCGCCCGAGGTGAGCTGCGACAGACCGGTGCCGAGGACGAACAGGAACAGGAACGGCTGCACGAGAGAGGTGAGGATGCGCAGCGGGCCGGTGAAGAACCGGATGATCTCGCGCTGCCAGACCACCTTGACGGCGCGCAGCTCGCTCATCGCGCTGCGCCCGGGCACCCGGACCGCCGTGACGGGCAACGTCATCGCCGGCCTCCTCGCGCCGCGGCGAGCGCGGCCGGGCCACGCGCGCCGCCGTCGACTCCGCGTCGCGGATCGACGGCCGGTGTACGACATGAACACGTCGTCGAGGCTGGGCCTGGCCACGCTGACGGACCGGATCGGCAGCCCCGACCGGGAGAACAGCTCCGGGACGAACCGCTCCCCCTCGTCCACGTGGAAGACCACCACGTCCCCGGACGCGACGGCCCGGATGCCGAACCGCTCGTCCAGGGCGGCGACGGCCGCCGCGCCGTCGTCGGTCTCGATCTGGACGCGGTCCTTGCCGACGCCGGCCTTCAGCGCGGCCGGGGTGTCGAGCGCGATGATCCGGCCGCCGTCCATGATGGCGATGCGGTCGCAGTGCTCGGCCTCGTCCATGTAGTGGGTCGTCAGGAAGACCGTGATGTCCTCGGCCTCCTTGAGGTCCCGGATGTAGGACCAGATGGAGCTCCTGGTCTGCGGGTCCAGGCCCACCGTGGGCTCGTCGAGGAACAGCACCCGCGGCGAGTGCAGCAGGCCGCGGGCGATCTCCAGTCTTCGTCTCATGCCGCCCGAGAACGTCGCGACCTTGGCGCCGCGCCTGTCCCACAGCCCCACCATCTCGAGCACTCCCCGCAGCCGCGGACCGACGTCCGCGCGGGGCACGCCGTACAGCTCGGCGTGGAAACGCAGGTTGCGCTCGGCCGTCAGATAGCCGTCCAGCGTCGGGTCCTGGAACACCAGCCCGATCGAGCGCCGCACGCTGTCGCGTTCGCGCACCACGTCGTAACCGGCCACGCGCGCCTCGCCGGCCGTGGGCGTGGTCAGGGTGCAGAGCATGCTGATCGTCGTGGACTTCCCGGCGCCGTTCGGGCCGAGGAAGCCGAAGATCTCTCCTCTGTGCACGGTCAGGTCGATGCCGCGTACGGCCTCGACGTCGCCGTAATGCTTGGCCAGGCCGGTGGTTTCCACCGCCGGATGCGTCATCCCGCCTCCCCATTCATTACACTTGGTATAACAGTACACCAGGTGTAACCAAGGAGGCCGATACGCTGTGCCCATGAGTGCGGGCGGACTGCGGGAGCTGAAGAAGAACCGGACCCGGCAGCTCATCGCCGACACCGCGAACGCGCTCTTCCGGGCCCGGGGATTCGACGAGGTCACCGTGGACGAGATCGCGGCGGCCGCCCAGGTGTCGAAGAAGACGGTGTTCAACCACTTCCCGACCAAGGAGGACCTGGTCTTCTACCGGGCCGAGAACCGGGAGGCCATGTCGCTGGCGGCGGTCACCGACCGCCCGGCCGGGGTCTCCATCCTCGACTCCTTCCGGGCGCTGTGCCTGGCGCAGACCCGGTTCGTCGCGGGGATGCGGCGCGACCTCGTCCACCCGCGCAGCTTCTTCGACCTCGTCAGCGGCAACCCGTCCTTGGAGCGGAAGATGCACGAGGTCAACGAGCGCATCATCCGGGTCCTCGCCGACGCGCTGGCGGCCGAGGCGGGCGCGGAGCCCGGCGACCCGCTGCCCCGCATCGTCGCCTCGACGCTGGTCGGCGCGCAGCGGGCGCTCTACCGGCGGCTGCGTCAGCGGGTCCGGGAGGGCGGGCCCGACGAGGAGATCGAGCGCGCCCACCGCGCGGACGTCGAACGGGTCTTCGACCTGCTCGGCAAGGGCCTGGGCGGCTATCCGCCGGGATGACTTCTACTCGGCCACCGCGACCCTGGCCTCCGGGCCGTCCACGGTCTCGGCGCGCTCACGCCGCCAGGGGCCGTGGAACAGGAAGACGGCGGGCGCGAACAGCGCCAGGCACACCAGGGAGACCACCAGCCAGGTCTGCCAGCTCGTGGCCTCGACCACGTGCGGGATGACCAGCAGGCCGACCACGGCGATCGCCTTGGTGAGGAAGCCGAACAGTCCCCAGGCCGTGCCCTGCAGCCGGGGGTCGACGTCCTCGGCGTCCTCGGAGTAGTTGGCCATCCACGGCCCGTACGCCACGCCGAGCGAGCCGCCGAGCAGCGCGCCGACGATCATGAGCATGCCGCTGGAGACGCCCTGGCCACCGAGGAGCGAGGCCAGGTAGGCGGTGACGAGCACGGCCGCCACGGTGCCGCCGAGCGTGAACGGCTTGCGGAGCTGGGTGCGGTCGGAGAGGCGGCCGGCCACGATCAGGGTGATCAGGTTGAGGCTCCAGAAGCACGCCATGATCGTGGACGCCTCGGCGGCCGTGATGCCCAGCGCGCCGACCAGCATGGTCTGACCGAAGAGCGTGAGCGTGATGTAGAGCACCAGCCACAGCGAGATGCCGATCACGTGGGCCCAGATGTTGCGCCGGACGAACAGCGAGGAGACCCTGGCCGGCCTGGTCAGGTCGACGACGTCCGCGGACTGGCGCTCGGTGTGCTGGATCTGCGCGCGCAGTTCGGGCGACAGGTCGGCGATGTTGAGGGCGATGACGATCGAGATGACCAGCGAGAAGCAGCCCATGATGACGAACTGCGACCGCCAGGAGTCGTCGAAGATCGGCAGCGTCCAGCCCGCGACGGCGGCGGCGAGGAAGTTGGCCCCCACCGGACCCCAGGTCCAGAAGCCGAACGCCTGGGCCCGGCCGAGACGCGGCGAGAAGTCGCGGACCAGCGGCGCCGTGCTCGCCATCGCCACCCCGTCGACGAAGGCCAGCACGATCCTGGCGATCAGCAGGTCCCTTGAGCTGTGGACGAGCGTCATGGCGAAGCAGCACACGGCGGTCAGCAGCATCAGCGGGACCAGCAGGCGCACCCTGCCGAGCCGGTCGGTGAGCCTGCCGCCGACCGCCGACGCGACGGCCCCCGCGACCGCCGCCGCCCCGGACACCGCGCCGTACGTCGCGAGGGACATGTCGAGGTCCTTGAGGAGCAGCGGGACCACGGGGGCGATCTGCGCCTCATAGGAGCCGATGAGGACGGCCAGCACGGCCATCGTGAGGATCTTCATGCGACGAGCCCCGGTGGGGTACTCGTCGAGCTCGCGTACGTAGGACAGGCCCATTGACACGCCTTTCTCGTCAGCCCCCGTCCCAGCGATGAGTTCTAGAAGCCAGCTCTAGAATTCATTTCCACGAATGCTCCGCCCTCTCACGGCTGGAGTCAAGGGTTGTGAGCATGGTGTTTCCTGGGAATCGGATGCCTAGAATGAGATTCTAGGATTTCGATCGAAGGAGGACGGGTGGACATCGTCGAGGAGCTGGCCGGACTGGACGCGGCCTTCGACCACACGGCCGTCGCCGCGCCACGCATCAGGGACCTGCTGCCGATCTACCGCGACCTGCTGGGAGGCGTCTATCTCGGCGGGGGCGACAACGTGGTGAACGGCTACCGGACGCTCCAGCTCAGGTACGCCAACGGGAGCAAGATCGAGCTGATGGAGCCGCTGGCCGGATCCTCGTTCTTCGACAGCTTCTTCGACCTCACCCGTGGCAGAGGCGGGGTGCACCACCTCAACTTCCACGTCACCGACATCGATGCGGCCGTGGCCGCTCTGCGCCGGCGCGGCTACCGGTTGTTCGGCCTCAACCTCGCCGAACCCCGGTGGCGCGAGGTCTTCCTCCACCCCAAGGAGGCCCACGGGGTCCTGGTGCAACTCGCGCAGCCGGGGCCGCGCAACCCCGAGCCGGTGCCGTCCCTCGACGACCTGCTGGCCGGCCGCGGCCGGCGCGGCAACGGCGTCCCGAGCCCCTGACAACGAGCCCTCGCCAACTCTAGATTGGAGTTCTAGAATTCGACTCTAAGACTTCCTCCGCCTCGTAGGAGAACGATGACCGCATCGCACAAGCCCGTCCCGAAGCCGACGCCGGAGACCCAGCCGTTCTGGGACGGCACGGCGGAGGGACGGCTGCGGATCCAGCGCTGCCTCGCCTGCTCACGGCACTACTTCTATCCACGGCCCGCCTGCCCGCACTGCGGCTCGGACGACGTCACGTGGGTGACGGCCAGTGGCAGGGCCACCCTCTACTCGTACGTGATCAACCATCGCCCGGCTCCCGGCTTCGAGCAGGACGGGCCGTACGCCATCGCGGTCGTGGAGCTGGAGGAGGGCGTGCGGATGATGACGAACATCGTCGGCGTCGAGATCACGCCGGAGAACCTGCCCCTGGACATGGAGCTGCGCGTGGTGTTCGAACAGCGCGGCGACGTGCACGTCCCCCTGTTCACCCCCGCCTCGGCCGGGGCCGCCGTATGAACATCGTGATCGCCGGCGCGGCCGAGACCGACGAGCTCGGCAAGCTGCCCCACATGTCCACCGCGCAGCTCCACCTCCAGGCCGCGCGCAACGCCCTCGCCGACGCCGGGATGACCAAGGCCGACATCGACGGCGTCGCCACCGTCGGCATGCCCGGCCCGATCCAGATCGCCCACGAGCTCGGGATCACTCCCGCCTGGCTCGACGGCACCGGGGTGGGCGGCTCGTCCTTCCTCTTCCACGTACGGCACGCCGCGGCGGCCATCCGGGCCGGGCTGTGCACGACCGTGCTCATCACGCACGGCGAATCCGGGCGGTCGCGGGTCGGCGCGCCCCGGCCGGCCCTCGGTCCCGACTCGCTGATCGGCCAGTTCGAGCTGCCGTACGGCGTGCTCGGCCCGCCCACCATGTTCACGCTGACGGCGCTGCGTTACATGAAGGAGACCGGGCTCACGCACGAGCAGCTCGCGGAGGTCGCCGTCGCGCAGCGCCGGTGGGCGCACCTCAACCCGCGGGCCATGTACCAGGACCTGATCACCGTCGAGGACGTGCTCGCCTCCCGGATGGTCGCCTACCCCTTCCACCTGCTGGAGTGCTGCCTGGTCACCGACGGCGGCGGCGCGCTGATCGTGACGACGGAGGAGCGCGCCCGCAGGTCGCCGGTGTACCTGCTCGGCTCCGGCGAGTCCGCCGAGTCGCCGATCATCTCCCAGATGGAGGACTTCACCACCTCCGCCGCCTTCCGCCGCTCCGGCGAGGCCGCCTTCGCCGAGGCGGGCATCTCCCACGACGACGTGGACCACCTCATGATCTACGACGCCTTCGCGCACGTGCCGATCTACGGGCTGGAGGACCTCGGCTTCGTCAAGCGCGGCGAGGCCGGGCCGTTCATCGCCGAGGGTCACACCTCTCCCGGCGGCCGACTGCCGCTCAACACCAACGGCGGCGGCCTCTCCTACACCCACACCGGCATGTACGGGATGTTCGCCATCCAGGAGTCCGTACGGCAGTTGCGCGGCGAGGCGGCGGCCCAGGTGCCCGGCGTCGAGGTCGGCGTCGTCCTCGGCAACGGCGGCATGTTCGCCTCCGCCGCCACTCTCGTCCTGTCCAACCACCGCCCCTGACGCGGCACGGCGACCCTCGGGGCCCCCGCCGGAGGGTCCCCGCCCGTGGCGCCGGGCACGGACTGCGGCTGGCCAACCTGCTGGAGCGGCATGCCCGTGCTGCGATGAGCAAGGGGCATGAGTGCCTCACGGTGAACAACGACGTGGATCTACGCCTGAGAGACCTGCCGTTGCTCAACCGGAGTCCCGACGTCGCGCTCTGTCGGTGCCTGGACCGCGAGCGGGGCGAGCGTCTTCGTGCCGAGCACGCGCTGCTCGTCGTGGAGATCGTGTCTCCGGGATCGGAGACCCAGGACACGACCGACAAGCTCGGCGAGTGCAGATCCCTCGCCGATCACGTACCGCCCTCTCGACCCTGGTGAACGTCGGCGGACAGCGCGTCAGTCACGGTCCCCCGCGTCATCCTTCCGCGCGGGCCGGTGGACGGTGAGGTCGCCGTACGGGCGCAGGAGCGTGGCCAGGTCGCCGGGTTCGTCACGCAGGGTGGCGTCGAGGAAGGCCCTGGTGGCCGCCATGGTGACGGACAGGCCCCCGGTGCGGCCCAGGGAACCGACAACGGACGGCACCGGCGGCAGGTAGAGCGGCGCGTCGGCGAAGGTGAGGTGCGCCGCGCCGGGGACCGTGATCCGGTAGCTCTCCGACGTGCTCAGCGCGAGGATCCGGGTGAGACGAGGGATGTACGACGGGTTGTCGGCCGGGTCGACGGGATGGGTGAGCGCGAGCACCGGCTGATGGTAGGGCCGGGGCGCGGGGTCGTACGGGTAGCCGTCCAGATCGATCACCGCCGCGAACCGGGAGTCCTGGCGGGCGGCCCGCAGAGCGGCGCCTCCGCCGATGGAGTGCCCGGTCGCCGCCGCCCGCGCGGTGTCGAGCCGTCCGGTCAGCGGGCCGCGGATCTCGCCCCTGTCGAGGCGGCCGAGCTGGGTGAGGACGAAGCTGAGATCGGCGGCCCTGACCGCCGTCCAGCCGGTCGCGAGCCGTCTGTCCTCCTCGTCGTCGCCGGTGGCCACGACCCGCGTGCGGATCGTCCGTCCATCGTCGAGCACGACGGCGGCGGAGTCGTACGGGTGGTCGAGGGCCGCGACGACGTAGCCGTGGCCGGCCAGTTCCTCCGCCCACGCGGTGTTCTGGGTGCGCACGCCTCCCAGCCCGGGAGAGAACAGCACGATCGGGAACCGCCCGGCCGCCGCAGGCGCGTCGTACACGGCGCCGGTGCGGGCACGGACCGCGTCATCGAGCAGGAAGGCGGGCACGCCGATGTAGCCGGTCAGGCCGTCGGCGACCGTACGCGCCTCCCGCTCGGTGCGGCCGAGATACCGGGCACGGGGACCGGCCGTGCCCTTGGGCGCGGGATACCACAACTGGACCACGACCGTGCGTTGGTCGCCGGGCTCATCGGTGGCGGGCTCCGGGCGAGAGGCGTCGGTCCACTGCATCACGGCCGTGCCCACCGCGTACGGACCGGACGGCCCGGGGAACACGGGCACGGGCACCGCCCAGGCGGCGGCCGCGCTCGCACCGACCAGGCCGAGGCAGACCACGACTCCCGGCAGGGTGAGCCACCGTC
Source organism: Microbispora sp. GKU 823 (assembly GCF_002027145.1). NCBI lineage: Bacteria > Bacillati > Actinomycetota > Actinomycetes > Streptosporangiales > Streptosporangiaceae > Microbispora > Microbispora sp. GKU 823. Next base: position 81,328 of record NZ_MWJN01000019.1, read on the forward strand.
TCACCCGCCGTGCCGGGCGTCCGGCGAGTACCGGCACGGCGAACGCGAGCGCGACCAGGACGCCGGCGAGCGCGGGCGCCATCTGCCAGCGCAACCCGCGCACGGTCAGCACGATCCCGGACAGGGCGACGACCGCCGCCGCGGCGAGCGCGACCGGCCGCCGGGCCGGGGGCGGGCACCACCGCGACGACAGCAGGCCGACGACGCCCAGCAGAAGCAGGATTTCCAGGGGCGACATGCCGATCTCCGCGATGGTTTCGATCACGCGACCAATCGTTGATCACGCAGGCCGCTCGCGCGTCCCCCTGGAGTCCCTGCTTTCGTGCGACCGCAGTCGCATCATCGTGCCGACGGTGATCCCGGAGTCTGATCACATCGATCTGGGTCCTTCCCCAGGGAGGTTGGTGACGCGGCTGATGGCCCGAACTGCGCAGCTTGCCGCCGCCGCGACGCCCGGCCCCGCCGGGGCCGGTGTCCGCTCAGGGGTGTGCGCAGGACGTCTGGACGGTGTCGGAAGCCTGACCGTCGATGACGATCTGGCCCCGCGCCACGACGCATCCCACGCGGGTGCTGAGCATGCCGGCCCAGTGCCGGTCGCGGACGAACTTCTCGTCGATCCGGCTCGCGCTGCCGTCGGCCGGCCGGAAGGTCTCCAGACGGACGCGGATGTCGTCGGAGGGGAAGTTGATGAGGGCGGCGTTCGGGTCGAGCCGCGCCCAGGCCTTCCCGCACTCGGCGTTGTAGCGCACCTCGATGTTGCCCAGCCGCTGCGGTCCTGACCAGATCTCCTGCGAGGTCAGCGTCACCGCCTCGACGCAGCCGGCCCGTGCCGGATCCGCCCCGTCGACCTTGCTCTGCCCCTGCTTGAAGGTGTAGGGCAGCACTTTCCTGGCCGGGGACCAGGCCATCGCGGGCCCGCGCGCGGCCACAGGACCAGGGCGAGCACGCCTGCGACGGCCAGGGAGAGGACGACGCTCGCAGTGATCCACATCCGGCGCACCCGGCTCCCCGGTTTCCGGCTCCCGCGCACCCGCCCGCGACCGGCCGGCACGTCTCCGGCACCGTCTTCGCCACCGTCTTCGATGTGGGCTTCCGCGACGGCGGTGCGCGGTCCCGCAGCCTCCTCCGGCCCGGGGGTGCCCTGCCGGCCGGCGACGTCCAGCCAGCGCTGCCGCCACTCCTCGACGTCGCCGTCGCACACGTCTACTCTCTGCCGGTCACCGTGGAGGTGGTGGACTCCTACAACCCCTCCCAGGGCTGTCCCGGCAGCGCGGCCAACCAGTACAAGACCGTGGGCGACGAGGCCGCCCTGGCCGCCTGGACGTACGCCAACGGCACCCATCGCTGCGTCGAGGTCAGCTACCGGCCGAAGATCCTCAACAAGCCCTGCGCGTTCTGGTTCGAGGCACCCCCCAGGCGGTTCGGCCAGTACGCCGGAAAGATCACCTTCCACTTCGAGTACGCCGACCCCGACGGCCACCCACGGGACGAGCGGGTGACGATCGACGAGGGCTCCGAGCGTGCCGGCAGGCTCGGTGAGCACAGCGGTGTGGAGCGCATCTGGTTCGGCGACGACACCGGCCAGCGCTACCCGACCAAGATCGCGTGGGGCCTGAAGGGCCACGCCGGGGGACTGACGCAGGTGTGCCCGGCATGAGCACCCAGGTTCCCACGACAGCCGGGGGCCGTCTGGTGGTCCCCGGAACCGTCCACGCCGCCGCCTTCCTCGGCTATCTGCTGGCCGGCGGCCTGCTCGTGCAGACGGCCACGCTGGAGCGCATGATCGAAAGCGGCCTGCTGGACGCCGACGACTGGGACGGTGTGCAGCCCATCGTGCTGACACTGGCCGTGCCGATGCTGGCCGCGGCGGTGGCCCTGCACTGGGGGCTGCGCCCCGCCCGGCTGGTGCTGGCCGTCTCGGGCTGGCTGCTGGCGGGCTTCCTGGCCGTGCTGACGCTCGGCATCCTGGGCCGCCCGTCGGTGCCCGCGACGGTGCCGCTGTCCATCGTCGCGAACGCCGTGGCGGCCGTCGTCATGGCCAGGCTGCCGTACGGGCAGCAGGCCGACGACTACCTGAAGGGGCACGGCCGGGCCCGGGCCGAAGTCCGTGCCGCCCGCCCGGACGGCCTGGCCGCGCCCGGCGGCGTCCGCCTCGTGGCCGGTTGTGTCGGCGTGGCCGCACTGGTGGGGGTCGTCGCCACGGTGGATCTCGTGGTCAACGCGAACGGTTCCCCGCTGCCGCCGCTCGCCATCGCGTGCATGGCCGTGGCGCTGGTCAGGGGACTGCTGCGCGGCCGACTCTGGGCGCGCGCCTACAGCGTCATCGTGTTCGCGTCCGCCCTGGCCGGCGGGCTGATCACGCTGATCGGGCTCTGGCGGGCCTCGATCCCGGAGGAAGGGTTCCTCGCCTCCGCCCCGCCGGACGTCGGCCCGGCCGTGACGGTCACCCTGCTGGTGATGGCCGTCGCCGCCGTGCTGCTGTACACGCTGGCATGGAAGGAGCGCAGCACCGCATTCTTCGATGAGGGCTGGTGACGCGCTTGTGAAGCGCGCCGGGGGACCGGCGCGCTTCACGGGTGCGCACAAGGAGGCCGGGGTCAGTGGCTGGGCCGGTAGCGCCAGTGATGAGGGCGTCCAGAGCTTCCACGTGGGAAGCCCCGTGCCCCTCCGGCACCCCCGCCGGAGGGACCCCTGGCGGCTCGCCTGGGATCGTCAGCGGAAGCGGCACCGGCTGGGAGCAAGTTGTTCGGTTCGCTAATTTCGGCCGCAGCGAACAACCGCATGCCGCCGCTGTGGCCGGAGGCCGATCACCACATGCGGGACTGGGTGAAGTCGGTCGAAGACCTTCGCGGCGAGTCCGGAGAACCCCTCCTGGAACGCTTGGCCCGTGTTCACGGTCCTGACGCATCTGCGCAAATCCCCCGTGACCGCTGCGACGGGCCCGCCGAATCTCGAGGGCCACACATCCAACCGTCGCCTCTGACCCGGCACGGCCACCCTCCGGCACGGCCGTCGGAGGGTCCCCGCCGGGCCGGTCCCGGTGGGATCTCCCGGCCTATCGGGAGCCGCGCCCGATGCCCTCCGGGAAGGTTGCGGAACAGCATCGGAGCCAACCGAACCAGGGAGGCAAACGATGCGAAAGCTCATCGATCGGCTGGCCTATGTACCGCTCCAGGTCGTCGGCGCCGCGCTCACGCTCGGCGCGGTGCTGCTCGCGACTCATTACGCGCTCATCGACCACGTCCGGGCCACCGGCCAGGAGGAGCCGGCGCAGTGGGTCGGCGGTCTCACCGTCAAGTGGTACTGGGTCCTCATCCCCGTGTCGCTCATCGCCCTGTGGGCCCGCCGCAGGGACCGGCAGGGACCGGCCGGCCGCGCCGGAGCGATCATGCTGGCGTCCGGACCGCTCATGCACGTCGCGGTGACCGTCGGCGCGATAGTCTGGGGCGCCCTCATGGGCAGGGGCGACCTGCCGAGCGGGTTCATGGTGGTCGAGATGCTGATGTACGTCTTCTACCTGGGGGTCCTGGTCATCGGCCTGGCCTTCCTGCTCGACGGCGGCGTGCGCTGGTGGGGGGCCGCCACCGTCGCGGGGCTGGTGCTCGAATTCCTCGTGCCGTACGGCGGGGCGGCCGCGTTCGCGGTGTTCGGGCTCTGCCTGGTGGCGTACGGCCTGCGCCGCCCGGTTCCCGCTGGACAGGTCTGAGGCCGGCGGCGGACGCTGATCTCGTGGAACGGGCGGCACAGACACTGGCGGCCGTGGTGCTCGCGAGCACGTCGCCGGCTGCGCCTTCGTGATCCGCGCGACGGGAATGGAGTGGGCGCTCGCGCAGAACGCCTCGCAGGCCGTCGTGCACACGGTCGCGGGAGTGGCGCTGATCCGGTCGCGCGAGGGCAGCCGCATCGGCCTCGTGCTGCTGTCCATGGGCACGGCCGCGGCCCTGGGGGTGCTGCTGTGGGGCTACGCCGCCGGCCGCTGGCCCGGCTGGAGCGCGGCCGAGTGGGTGACCGGCTGGATCTGGGCCTTCTTCTTCGTGCCGTTCTTCACGGTGCTGCCCGCGCTGTTCCCGGACGGACGCCCGGTCACGCCCCGGTGGCGGCCGGTGGTCTGGGCCGGGCTGCTGGTCACGGCGCTGGCCGCCGTCGGGCAACCCTGGGACCTCATCGCCGTCGCTGTGATCGTCGTGGCGCTGGTGAGCATCGCGTCCCTGGTCGTCCGGTGGATCAGATCGGGGCCGGACGCCCGGCGGCAGATCACGTACCTGCTGTACGCCGCCGGCTACGTGCTCCTGATCGAGATCGCCGGCGGCCTGCTGCCCCACCACGCGCGCCAGGCGGCGATCCTGCTCATCCCGATCGCGCCTACGGTGGCGATCGCGCTCGCAGTCCTGAGATACCGCCTGTACGGCATCGACCTCGCCATCCGGCGGACGTTCGTCTACCTGGCCGTCACCGGCCTCATGTTCTCCGGCTACCTCGCCGCGGTGGCGCTGCTCGGGACGGCTCTCAGCCGGGCCGTCTCCCCCCAGGTCGCGCTGGTCGCCGCCGCCGTCGTCGCGGCCCTGATCGAGTCCGGGCGCCGGGTGCTCCAGCACAGGATGAGCGGCCTTCTCTACGGCTACCGCGACCGCCCGCTGGACGCGCTGGCGGAGCTGCGGCGGCAGCTCGGCGGAGCGGCGACCTCCGTGGACATCGCGCGCCGGGCGGCGCCTCTGATCGCGAACGCTCTGCGCAGTCCGGGCGTGGCGGTCGCGCTGCTGACCGACGGCCTGCCCGAGGAGATCGCCAGGTTCGGTGAGCCGGGACCCCGCGCCGTCGAGGTGCCGTTGGTCGCCCACGGGGAGCGCCTCGGCACGCTGGTCGTCGGCCCGCGGGCGAGGCGGGAGCCGTACGGCGAGAAGGACCTGCGGCTCATCGCCGAGCTCGGTCACCACGTCGCGGCGGCCCTCGCGGCGGCGCGCCTGACCGCCGAGCTGGACCGGGCGCGGCAGCAGGCGATCCATTCCGCCGCGCAGGAGCGGCTACGGCTGCGGCAGGACCTGCACGACGGGCTCGGGCCGCTGCTGTCGGGAGCCGGACTGGGTCTCGACGGGGTACGCCGCGGGCTGGGACCGGGGAGCCGGGAGGAGAGGGATCTACAGCTCATCAGCGACCATGTGCGGATGGCGGCGCGCGAGGTACGCCGCATCATCGACGCGATGCAACCCGGTCCCGTCGCCGATCTCGGCCTGGCGGCCGCCGTCCGCGAGCACGTGGAGCGGTGCGCGGCGCTCGACGTGGAGTGCACGCTGACGGTCTCCGGGGCCGTCGAGCCGCCGCCCGCCGTGGCGGAGGCCGCCTACCTGGTCGTCCTGGAGGCGGTGGCCAACGTGCTCCGTCACGCCGGGGCACGCAGCTGCGCCGTGAGCCTGCGCCAGGAGAAGGGATCGCTGCGGGTGGAGGTCCGTGACGACGGCCGGGGCATCGGCCCCGGCTATGTGGCCGGCGTGGGCATCTCGTCCATGCGGCGGCGCGTAGCCTCGATCGGCGGCCGGTTCGCGATCAGGGCGGACCGCGGGACCACCGTCACGGCCGTCTTCCCGCTGGAGTTGCCATGAGAGTCGTGGTCGCCGACGACCATCCCGTGTTCCGGATGGGTCTGTGCCGGCTGCTCGAAAGCGTGCCCGACGTCGAGGTCGTGGGAGAGGCGTGGGACACGGCCTCCGCCGAGGAGACGACCGTGGACACGCGGCCCGACATCGTCGTGATGGACCTGCACATGCCGGGCGGCGGCGGGGTCGAGGCCATCGAGCGGATCCGCAGGCGGGCGCCGGAGGTCCGCGTGCTCGTCCTCACCATGCACTCCGACGACGCTCTGGTCAGGAAGGCCCTGCGGGCCGGGGCGCGGGGATACGTCCTGAAGGACGCGTCCTCGGAGGAGATCCTGCGCGCTCTCGCGGCGGTCCACGCCAACCAGGCGATTCTCGACGCCGCCGTCGCCGAACGTGTTTTCGCCGCGGCCCCGCGATCCGGGCCGTTCCCGCAGCTCACCGAGCGGGAGACGGAGATCCTCGAGCGGATGGCCGCGGGCCTGACCAACGAGGCGATCGCGCTGCGGCTGGGGCTCAGCGTGAAGACCGTACAGAACTACGTGTCGAACGTCCTGCTCAAGCTGGGCGCGCGGCACCGGGGTGAGGCGATCGCCCGCGCCCGCGACACCGGGCTCGGCGGCGAACCGCGGTTGTGAACCGCACCGATCACGGGTCTCGCACCCCATGTCCTCCGGCCGCACCGGGCGATGACGCATCTGCCCGGCACTTCGGCAAGACAGACCGGTCGCACCCGTCGAAGGTCTCTTTCTTCATCGCGCGATGAAGCATTGGCGCCGCCCGGCGTGATTCTCCGGGTCCGTCCGGGGGACGGCCGGGCTCTTGCACGGCGCCACCGCGAAGCCGCCCGGAATCGCTGTAATGGTCAGGACCGGCCCGGCGACTACGTATTGGACGGCCTTGACGCCCAGCCAGCCGACCGGACCTTCCGGAAGCCCGGAAGACACAGGAGCAATGGATGAGAGTTCAGAGGCGGCTCGAGAATTTCGCAGAGGCGATCGAGGACGTTCTCAAAGGAGAGGAGATCCCTCCGGACAAAGTGCTCCAGCCCAGACTCCGGCGACTCCTGGAGAGGATGCTGGTCCAGGAAGAAACCCGAAACTCAATGAAAGACGTGGGCGCCAGGGAACATCGGCTCTATGAAATCGCCTCCAGTCTGCTTGAGCGGATTCCACGTGAAGCTCCCGGTGAATACGACCGTTTCTGCACGGCGCTCAGTGACTACCAAACAGCATTGACCACCGCCGCCAAGCACGCCGCGGACGACAAGTGGAACCGTCTGTTGCCCCGGCTGACCAGATATGGAGGTGTCGCGGGTGGCGGCTTTCTATTAATCGGCCTGCTGGCGAGCGGGCTGTTCGACCTCCTCGGCGCACTCCGGTTCATCGGCGGCCTGATGCTCCTGGCCGCCGCGCTCGCCGCGGTTCATCTCCGCGCGCGGCAGACGATGCTTGGACAGCGGATCCTGTTCATCGTCGCACGCAACCCGGATCGAAGTACTTACATTTCTCGGCGGAAGGCCCTCCTCTCCGCCATCGTCAAGCGCGATCTGATCACCCCTACTCTCCACCTTGCCTTGAAGCAGGCGCGTGAAGACCGGCTGAGCCGGCGTTTCGCCGTTCAGGAGAGCCCGGGCCTCCGGGAACTACACAGCACGCGGTACTACGTGCCGACATCCACTGAACGGGAGGTGGGCGAGCTCATCCGCCAGTTCACCGGGGGGAGTATCGGGATAGCCGGGCCCCGTGGCTCGGGAAAATCATCGCTACTGCGACTCTACTGCGACCCTCGAAGCCGCGCCTCCTCCGCCGACATCTGCTGCATGGTGTCCGCGCCCGTTGATTACATGCCTCGCGAGTTCGTACTTCACGTGTTCGCGGCGCTATGCCGCTCCGTCGCCGTCAAGGTCGGGCGAAGAAGGCCGGGCAGAGTCCTATTCGCAGTGCTCGCACTGATCGTCTGCAGCGTACCGGTGAACGTGATATTCGGCGGCATGCTCTGGTTCGGTCTGCACAATTATTCGACGCCGGCCATGCGGACGCTGTCGGCCGGCGCGATAGCGCTCGGGGGCGTCCCCCTGGTGATCTTCTATGGCTCCTGCGGGCTGGTTTTTCTGGGACGACGACTGGGACTCCGCAGGGATCGCCGACTGAAGAGGGCCGCGCTGCGGAATCTGTCCCGGATCAAATATCTCCAGACACACAGTCAGTCGTGGTCCGGCAGCCTGAAGGCGAGCCTCGGGACCAAACTGGGCCTGGGACTTGACGGCCAAAAATCCCGCGGCGTCTCCCGCGCGGAACAGCCGATGGGATATCCCGAGATCGTTCGCCTGTTCCGAGTGTTCGCGAGCATGACGTCCGCGCATGTCAGGGGACAGGGAGGCCGCGTTTTGATCGGCATAGACGAGCTCGACAAGATCGCATCCGCCGACCAGGCAGAGAAGTTTCTCAACGAGATCAAAAGCATCTTCGGAGTGCCCCGGGTTTACTTTCTGATAACCGTGTCCGATGACGCGTTGACGGCGTTCGAGCGCAGAGGCACACGCCTTCGCGATGCCTTCGACAGCTCTTTCGACGAGATCGTGCGCGTAGAGCTCCTGGACTATCGGGAGTCACGGCGGATGCTCTACAGACGGGTGATCGGATTGTCGGAGCCGTATGTGGCGCTGTGCCACGCGCTGTCCGGCGGGCTGGCCCGCGACCTTATCCGTTCGGCTCGGCACGTCATCCGGACGGCCACGGAACACGGGGAGCCCGACGAGTTCAGGTTGATCGCCAGGCGGCTGATCAGAGATGACGTTCGCAGGAAGACGGGGGCGTTGAGCCGGATAGAGGCGATCGGAAACGACGCCGCACTACTCCACGTGCTACACAGAGCCAAGGTCGGATCTTATGCCGGTAAGGAGTTGTCCGATCTGCTCCACGACGTTCGTTCCGCACAGCCGGTAAATCACGAGAAGGCCGACTCCGAAGCCGGCTTCCTGCGCAGAGAACTGACGGCCTTCCTGTATCTGTCGATGACGCTGGAAGACGTGTTCAACGAACATCTCGACGAGGATCGAGTGAAGTTCGCCGCAGACGACTCACAAGGGCAGTGCGTATTCGACATGATGGCGTCCGCGCGCTGGGCGCTCGGGACGAACACCGAACTGGCGTGGAGACTGACGAGCGAGACGCGCCAGGCCTGGGGGCTGGAGAGCTGGGACGAAGGACGAGCCGGGTGAGGCTCGACGCACCCGTGAAGCGCGCCGGGGACCGGCGCGCTTCACGGGTGCGCATAGGCGGCCGAAGTCAGCGGCAGGGGTCAGCAGCAGGGCTCAGCGGCCTGGCCGGTCGCGCCAGGTGATGAGCGCGTCGAGCGCCTCCACATGGGAGCCGCGGACGAGCAACGGGTTGATCTCCAGCGACTCCAGGTCGTCGCCGAGGCTCTCGGCGAACGTGGCGACGCGGGCCACGACCTCGGCGACGGCGTCGAGGTCGGCGGGTTCGGTGCCGCGGGCGCCCCGAAGCAGCGCGGTGCCGCGCAGCTCGTCCAGCGCCCGCCGCACCTCGGCCGCGTCCACCGGCAGGACGCGCAGCGCCGTGTCGCGCAGCGCCTCCACCCAGATCCCGCCCAGGCCGACGGCCAGGGTGAGCCCCCACGCCGGGTCCCGTACGACGCCGACCAGCAGCTCCACACCGCCGCCACGCTGCGGCTGGACGAGCGCGCCGACGCGGCCCGCGCCGGGGACCGCCGCGGCGGCGGCCACGACCTCGCGGTAGGCCCGCTCGACGTCCCGCGCGTCGGACAGGCCCAGCCGGACCCCTCCGACGTCGCTCTTGTGGCCGAGTCCGTCGGCGGCGACCTTGAGGACGACCGGGTAGCCGAACCCGACCGCCGCCGCCACGGCCGACTCCTCGTCGTACACCAGCTCGCCGGGCACGACCGGGAGCCCGGCGGACGACAGCAGGGCGGCGGCCCGGTGCTCGGCCCACACGCCGGTCCCCGTCTCGGCCGCCGGGGCGCTCGCCACGGCCTTCGCCGGGACGGCTCCGTTCGCCTCGACGGCGGCGCGGTACGCCCGGGACCACCGGACCGCGGCCCCGATGGCGTGCATGCCGTGCTCGATGCCGCCCGCGACGTATGGGAATCCGGCCTCCCGCTGGACGTCGCGGCCGAACTCGGTGACGTCGGTCAGCACGTTGCTCACGACGACGACCGGCATCGGGGCCTCGGCGATGCGCTTGGCGCTCGCGGAGAACATGGCGTACACGGGCGCGGGGTCGGGCGGTGCGACGCGCGGGAGGTCCGACAGCAGCATGACCGCGTCCACGCCGGGGTCGGCGGTGACGGCCTCCAGGGCGCGGCCGAGCAGCGTACGGTCGATGAGCACATAGCCGGTGACGTCGAGGGGGTTCTGCACGGTCCCGAAGGCGGGCACGATCTCCCGCAGCCGGGCGACCGTCTCCGGGGCGAACGCCGGCAGCTCCAGTCCCTCGTCCTCGGCCCGGTCGGCGATGATCTCCGACGCGCCGCCCGAGGGCGTGACGACGCCGATCCGCGGGCCCGGCAGCGGGCCCACCTCGGCCAGCAGGCCCGCGGTGATGATGAGGTCCTCGAGCGACCGCACCCGCACCACCCCGAGCTGCCGGAACGCCGCGTCGATCACGTTGTCGTCGCCGACGAGCGCGCCGGTGTGGGCCTGGGCGGTGCGGGAGGCGAGCCGGCTGCGCCCGATCTTCAGCGCGACGATCGGCTTGCCCGCGAGCAGCGCCCGGCGCGCCGCCCGGGAGAACGCGGCCGGGTCGCGCACCGACTCCAGGAACAGCGCGATGGCCTTGGTCGCCGGGTCGTCCACCAGGTAGTCGATCACGTCGGTGACGGTGACGAGCGACTCGTTGCCCATCGAGGTGAGCAGGCTGATCCCGACGTTGCGGGCCTGGGCGAAGCCGAGCACCGAGCTGGCCAGCGCGCCGCTCTGCAGCACCACGCCGACCGACCCGCGCAGCAGCGGGGACGGGATCGGCAGGCCGTACGGCGTGACGTCCGCGGCGGCGTTGATGAAGCCGTTGCCGTTCGGGCCGAGCACGGTGAGGTCGTTCTCACGGGCGAAGTCGACGATCTCCGCCTCCAGGGCGGCGCCCTCCGGGCCGGTCTCGCCGAAGCCCGCGGTGAGGATCACGTAGTGACGGATGCCGAGCTTGGCCCCCTCGCGCAGCACGGGCAGCACGGCCGTGGTCGGCACCATCACGTACGCGAGGTCGACCTGGCCGGGGATGTCGGACAGGCTGCGGTGGGCCTGCTCGCCGTGCACCACGCCGCCGCGCGGGTTGACCAGGTGCACGGGCCCGCGGAAGCCGTGCGTACGGAGGTTGGTCAGCGTGCTGATCGACCAGCCGGACTTGTCCGTCGCCCCGACCAGGGCGATCGACCGGGGGTTGAACAGCTCTCCTACCGCCATGCTCATTCCCCGATCGTGCCGAGGCGAGCGTGGCCCTTGAGCAGGTTGCGGGCGATCGTCCTGCGCTGGATCTCGTCGGTGCCCTCGAAGATCCGCAACAGGCGCAGCTCGCGATACCACCGCTCGATGGGCAGTTCCTTGGTGTAGCCCATGCCCCCGTGGATCTGCAGCACGCGGTCGACGACCTGGTTGGCCATGACCGCGCCGTTCAGCTTGGCGATCGAGGAGGCGTGCCGGGCGTCCATGCCCTGCTGCACACGCCAGGCGGCGTGCAGCGTGAGCCACTTGGCCGCCTCGATCTCCACCTGCGAGTCGGCGATCATCCACTGGATCGCCTGGTATTCGGCGATCGGCTTGCCCATCGACACGCGGATCTTGGCGTAGTCGATCGCCATCTGGAGCATGCGCTCGGCCGAGCCGACCGCCCGTGCGGGGATCATGTAGCGGCCCTGTCCGATCCACTGCATCGCCAGCTCGAAGCCCCTGCCGAGCTCGCCGAGGATGTTCTCCTCCGGCACCCTGACGTCCTCGAACACCAGCGAGGCCGGGCCCCACTGCCCCATCGTCGGGATCGGCTCGGACTTCCAGCCCATGTCGCGGTCGGCCAGGAAGCACGTGACGCCGCCGTTCGCGCCCTTGTCGGGGTCGGTCACGGCGAACACCATCACGAAGTCGGCCTCGTTGCCGCCGGTGATGAAGGTCTTCTCGCCGTTGATGACCCAGTCTCCGCCGTCCTTGACGGCACGCGTACGGATGCTGCGGGCGTCCGAGCCGGCGCCCGGCTCGGTGATGGCGAAGCAGGAGCGGCGTTCGCCCTCGATGGTGGGGATGAGGTAGCGCCGCTTCTGCTCCTCGGTGCCGGCGTAGAGGATGTTGTCGGCCGACCCGCCGAAGCTGAACGGGACGAACGTCCGGCCCATCTCCATGGCGATGATCGCGGACATGACCGGGCCCAGGGCGGCCCCGCCGTACTCCTCGGGGGTGTTGATGCCCCAGAAGCCCATCTTCTTCGCCTTGAGCCGCAGGTCGCGTAGGACCTCGGGATCGAGCCCGGGGCCGCCGGCGCGCTCGCTGCGCAGCACCTCGGGTTCGAGCGGCATGACCTCCCGCTCCACGAACGCGCGGATGGTGTCACGGATCTGCAGTTCCTCTGGGCTCAGGGAGAAGTCCATCGACGCGACTCTTTTCTAGAATTGCTCTCTAGGAATCGGCTCCAGCCTGGTTCCCCGCCGGAGGGGTGTCAAGAGGTCTGGAATCAGTTTCTAGAATTCGACCCGTTACTATGGCGTCATCCAGGGAAACGAGGAGCCCAGATGGCACGCAAGCCCGGCGGCAGGAGCGGCTCGTGGGAGTGGAGCCGCACCGCCCAGACGCGCAAGAGCATGCTTCAGGCCGCCCGCGAGGTCTTCTCCGAGCACGGCTTCGCCGACGCCAACGTCGCGGACGTCGTCGAGCGCGCGGGCTCCAGCGTGGGCAGCCTCTACCACCACTTCGGCGGCAAGACCGAGCTGTTCCTCGCGCTGTGGGAGGAGCACCAGGCCGCCCACGAGGAGGCCGCCGCGTCCAGCGTCGCCGCGGCGAAGCAGGCGGGCGTGAAGGACCCCGTCGAGCTGTTCATCGCCGGGGCCAGGGCGTTCCTCGAAGGGTCCTGGCAGCGGCGCGACCTGGCCCGGCTGTTCATGGACGGCGACGGCCCGCCGGGGTTCGAGCTGATGCGGCGCACCCGCGGCCGGGAGTGGGTGCGGCAGAACGCCGTCCTGCTCGGCGCGGCGAACACGCCGACCGACCGCCTCACGGTCTCGGTGCTCACCAGCGTGATCGGCGAGGCCGGCCGCGAGGTCGCGACGAGCGAGACCGAGGAGGAGGCCAAGGAGGTCGTCGATGCGGCGATCGCGCTCATCCGCCGCTTCGGCGACCCCCTGGCCACCCATGACGACACCACCGGCGCCGCAGGTGGGGCGGACGACGCCGGGGCGGCGCTCAGCTGACCCCGGCGACGCCCCGCGCGCCGCACCTCCAGGTCAAGGTCAGGCGGGGCGGAAGGCGGCCCTGCCCCGGTCGATCACGACGGTGCCGTCCTCCTTCGCCGTACGGAACAGGGCCGTCGCGCCGTCGTCGGACGTCCAGATGGACACGGTCAGCGCCTCGCCCGGGTAGACCGGTTTGCTGAACCGTCCCGACATGGCCGCGAAGCGGGCCGGGTCGGACCCCGCCACGGCGTGCAGCAGCGCCCGCCCGGTGATCCCGTACGTGCACAGCCCGTGCAGGATCGGCCGGGGGAAGCCGGCGCGGGCGGCGAAGGCGGGGTCGGAGTGCAGCGGGTTGCGGTCGCCCGACAGGCGGTACAGCAGCGCCTGGTCCGGGCGGGTCTCGTAGGTCACCGTGTGGTCCGGCGGCCTGCCGGGCTCGGCCCACTCGTCGCGGGGGCCGCGCTCGCCGCCGAACCCGCCCTCGCCCCGGATGAACACCGAGCTGCGGCTCGTGATCAGCAACTCGCCGCTTTCGGCGTCGGACGCCCTGGCCTCGGTCGTCACCAACGCCCCCGAGCCCTTGTCGTAGATGCCGGTCACCGCCGAGGTCGTCCGTACGCGCCCGGCGGGCGGCAGCTCGCGGTGCAGTTCGAATGCCTGCTCGGCGTGCACGAGCATGGCCGGGTCGAAGTCGCCGAGCCGCCGCCCTGTCGGTGCCTGGGCGGCCAGGACCGCGAAGGTCGGCAGCACCCGCTGCCGGATCCCCGCCGAGTTCTCGGTGGTGAAGGCGAGCTCCTCGGTGCCCGCACCGACGCCCAGCGCGTACAGCAGGGTGTCGGCGGACGTCCACGACCGCTCGTGCGGCGCGCTCTCCACCCCGATCAGAGTGTGGTCGAGCGGCATGTCACTCCTCTCCGTTCGGGATGCGCCCGCTGGTGAGGGCGTTCGGCGCGGCCTTGTCCACCAGGGCGGGGATCACCTCGCCCAGCTCGGCCGGATCCCACCGGGCGTCCTTGTCCACGCCCGGCCCGGCGTGCCAGCCCTCCGCGACGCTGATGTGCCCGCCGCGCACGTTGAAGACCCGGCCCGTGATCCCCCGTGACTGGGCGCTCGCCAGCCAGACCACCAGCGGCGCGATGTTGTCCGGCGCCGCCGGATCGAAGCCGCCCTCGGCGGGCCGCCTCCCGCCCGGGATGAGGTTCTCGGTCATGCGGGTGAGCGCGGCGGGGGCGACCGCGTTGACCGTCACGCCGTAACGCGCCAGTTCCTTGGCCGCGATGATCGTCAGCGAGGCGATCCCGGCCTTGGCCGCGCCGTAGTTGCCCTGGCCCGCGTTGCCGTAGATGCCGGACGACGACGTGGTGTTGATGACCCGGGCGTCCAGCGCCTCGCCCGCCTTGGCCCTGGACCTCCAGTAGGCGGCGGCGTGCCGCAGCGGGGCGAAGGTGCCGCGCAGGTGCACCCGGATGACCGCGTCCCACTCGTCGGCGGTCATGTTGACGAGCATCCGGTCGCGCAGGATGCCCGCGTTGTTGACCAGGACGTGCAGGTCGCCGAAGGTCTCCACGGCCCGCTCGACCATGCGCCGCGCGCCGTCGAAGTCGGAGACGTCCTCGCCGTCGACCACGGCCTCGCCGCCCATGGCCCTGATCTCCTCGACCACCTCGCCCGCGGCGCCGGTGGACGACCCGGTGCCGTCGACCTCGGCGCCCAGGTCGTTGACGACGACCTTGGCGCCCTGGCGCGCGAACTCCAGCGCGTGTCCCCGCCCGATGCCCCGCGCGGCACCGGTGACGATCACGACACGGCCTTCCACGATTCCGCCCATGCGCAGCTCCCTTGATCAGACCTTGACCCGGCCCCGTGTGAACGTGATTCTAGTAATGGAATCTAGAATTCGGTAGGGAGGAGCCGTCATGATCCAGCTCGCCGTACGATGACGGCCGTGCCGCAGACCATTGCGGCGGACCCCGGCGAGCGGGAGCGGCTGCGCCGCGCCTGGCGGACGCTGTCGGTCGTGAGCATGGCCAGCGTCCTGACCGCGCTCGGCGGCAGCGCGCTCAACGTGGCACTCCCCCAGGTGGTACGGCAGACGCACGCGAGCGCGGACGCCGCGAGCTGGATCCTGCTCGCCTTCCAGCTCACGACGACCGTGCTCATGGTCGTGTTCGGCCGGCTCGCCGACCTGTTCGGGCGGCGGGCGATGTACCTCGGCGGCCTGGCCACCTACACGGTCGCCAGCCTGCTGGCCGGGCTCGCCCCGGACGCGTGGGTCATCGTGGCGCTGCGGGTGGTGCAGGCGGCCGGCGGGGCCATGCTGCTGACCAACAGCGCCGCCCTGGTGACCGCCGCCTTCCCCAAGTCGCGGCTCGGCGAGGGGATGGGCGTCTACACCGCGTCGTTCTCCATCGCCCAGCTCGCCGGTCCCGCGCTCGGCGGCCTGTTCACCGAGCACCTGGGCTGGCGCTGGGTGTTCTGGTACAACGTGCCCCTCGGCATCGCGTGCCTGGTCTGGGGCGCGGTGGCCCTCCGTCCCGGACCGCCGCAGGGCCGCGACCGGGGGCTCGACCTGCCCGGCAACGCGCTCGTGCTCGCGTGTCTCGGCGGCCTGCTGCTCGCGCTGTCGGAGGTGACCAGGCTCGGCTGGGGACATCCGATGGTGGTGTCCGGTCTCGTCGTGTTCGCGGTGACGCTCCCGCTGTTCGTCGTGCGGGAACTGCGGGCCCGTCATCCGGTGGTGGACATCCGGATGTTCCGCGATGTCACGTTCGCCCTCGGGACGCTGGCGTCGTTCCTCAACTCGACCGCCCGGGTCGGGGTGGTGCTCCTCGTGTCGCTGTTCTTCCAGGCCGTACGCGGGGAGGACCCGGTGCGCGCGGCGGTGAAGGTGCTGCCGCTCTCGATTGCGGCGATGGCAGCGTCGGTCGCGTCGGGCTTCCTGCTGCGCCGCCTCGGCCCGCGCACGGTGGCGGTCGCCGCGACCTCGCTGACGACGGCGGGCCTGGCCGTCCTGCTGTGGCTGATCTCCCCCGACGTCTCGCTCGCGGCGCTCACGGCCGCCCTCGTGCTGATCGGCGTCGGCTCGGGCATGTTCCTGCCTTCCAACACCACCGCGATCCTGGACGGGGTGCCGTCGCACCGGCTGGGGATCGTCAACGCCATGCGCCTGATGCTGCAGAACACCGGGGTGGTGGTCGGCACCGCGCTGGTCCTGTCGATCATCACGGTGCCGTTGCCCGCCGGGCTGCACGACGCCGTCTTCGCCGGGACGCTGTCCCACGTCTCACCCGCGGCGGTCGAGCGGCTCGTGACCGGCTACCGCTGGGCGCTGGCCTGCATGACCGCCGTCTCCGCGCTCGCCGTGTTCACCTGCTTCACCCGCAGACGCGCGGGCTCGCCCCTCAGCTGAGGACGCGGCCGTGCCGGTCGCGGGCCTTCAGCCGCACGGTGGGCATCTCGGGGGCCGGGAGCGGCCGCTCCCCGCCCGGGACGACGCCGAAGCGGTCGCCTCGCGTCCAGTCGTCGCGCGCCCGCGCGATCTCCTCGTGTGAGCGGCCGACGAAGTTCCACCACATCACCAGGGGCTCCTCGAACGGCGTGCCGCCCAGCACGAACAGCCGGGCCGGGCCGGCCGCCTCCATCGGCACCTCCGTACGGCCCTGGCCGAGATAGAGCAGCGAGCCCGGCGCCAGCGCGACCCCGGCCACGTCGGCCGTGCCCGACATGACCAGCACCGCCGTCTCGTACGCGGGATCGACCGGCAGCCGGTGTTCTCCCGCCCCGGTGAACAGCACCTCGGCCCCGAGCAGCGGGGTGTGGACGCGGGCGGGCGAGCGCAGCGGTCCGGCCTCGCCCACCACGACCGTCACCGTGACGTCCCCGTCGCGCAGCACGGGCAGCGCGGCGTGGTGCTCGAACCGCGCCTCGCCGTGCCGGGCCTCCTCCGGCAGCGCGACCCACAACTGCAGCCCGTGCATGCCCGGCGGGTGCTCGGGCGGCGACTGCTCCGAGTGGGCGATGCCGTGGGCGGCGGTCATCAAATTGAGCTGCCCGGGCACGATCGACTGGACGTTGCCGAGGCTGTCGCGGTGCAGGATCTCGCCCTCGGCGAGCCACGTGACCGTCTGCAGGCCGGTGTGGGGGTGCGGCGGCACCTGCATGCCCGGCCGGCCGCTCACGTCGTCGGGCCCGAAGTGGTCGACGAAGCACCACGCGCCGACCATCCGGCGGGGGCGCTGCGGGAGCAGCCGGCGCACGGTCGTGTAGCGGCCGAGCGGCACGTCGTGGCCGGGCAGGAGCACGCTCTCCGCGGTCGTTCCGTCGCGCCCGTGTAGCCGGACAAACTCGTGCAGCCGTACACCGCCGGTTCTGCAGGGCTCACTCCGATCCCTCCCCGCCGTCCAGGGAGAACCGGGCCTGCCGATCGGCCGGCACCAGGTCGAGGTACTCGTCCGGGTGCCGCTTGATGTACCGCTGCACGAACGGGCAGAACGGCAGGACCGACAGCCCGGCGTCCCTGGCGGCGTCGAGCGCCGCGCGGACCAGCGTCGAGCCGAGGCCCCGGCCTTCGAAGGCCGGGTCGATCTCGGTGTGGGTGAAGGAGATCGTCGGCCCGTGGAGCCGGTAGTCGGCGAAGCCTGCGAGCGAGCCGTCCACGGTGATCTCGAAGCGGCTCGCCTCCGGGTTGTCGGCGACCTGCGGTTCTGTCGTGTCCATCGGGATTCCTTCCAGGATCGTCGTCAGGCGGCGATCGTCGCGTGCATCTCCCACACGAGGATCTCGGCGGGCTCCGTCGCGGTGACCTTCTGCCCGCCGGTGGCGGTGAAGCGTACGGCGTCGCCGGTCTCCAGGGTGCCCGCACCCTCCAGGGTGACGTTCCCCCGGGGTACGAACAGGTGCAGGAACGGCGCCTCGGGCAGCTCCACGCTCTGGCCCGGCTGAAGCCGGGCGGCGTACAGCGCGGCGTACCGGTTCTTGATGCGGATGGCGGCCTCGCCCGCGTGCTTGTCCATGCCGCTGGCGACCGGCACCAGACCACCGGCCAGCAGCTCGTTCTCGATCTCCAGCTGCTCGTAGCCGGGGGTGATGCCCGGCTCGTCGGGGACCACCCACATCTGGACGAAGTGCACGGGCTTGTCGTGCGTGTCGCCGCCGGTGAGCCGCCAGGAGTCGTTCTTCTCCGAGTGCAGGATGCCGGTTCCGGCGCTCATGCGCTGGGCCAGGCCCGGGTAGATGACGCCGGAGTGCCCCTCGGAGTCCTGGTGGACCAGGGAACCCTGGAGCACCCAGGTGACGATCTCCATGTCGCGGTGCGGATGGGTCTCGAAGCCGGTGCCCGGGTGGACGACGTCGTCGTTGTTGACCAGCAGCAGCCCGTGGTGGGTGTTGTCGGGGTCGTAGTGGCCGCCGAACGAGAACGAGTGCTTGGAATCCAGCCAGGAGATGCGGGTGGCGAAACGCTCGGCCGCCCTGCGGACGTCCACACGAGGGGTCAGCCTGGTCGTGGTCATGAGTGCCCTTTCCTCGTCGCCATGTAGATGATGCGTCATCTACTGGTGCCCCTCAACATACATGACGAGTCATTCATTCCGGCTAGCCTGGGGACCATGAACAGCCCTCGGTGGCTCGACTCGGACGAGCAGCGCGCCTGGCGGGCGTACCTGCGCATGCAGGGCCGCCTCACGGCCCGGCTCAACCGGCAGCTTCAGGCGGACTCGGGTCTGTCCCTGGCGGACTACGAGGTCCTCGTGCACCTCACCGACCGGGAGGAAGGGCGGCTGCGGCCGTACGAGCTGCAGCGCGACCTCCAGTGGGAGCAGAGCCGGCTGTCCCATCACCTGACCCGGATGCAGCGCCGGGGGCTCGTCACGCGGGAGGAGTGCGCGGACGACGGCCGCGGCGCGTACGTCGTGATCACAGAGGAGGGCCGCCGGGCCATCACCGCCGCGGCCCCCGGGCACGTGGAGACCGTACGCCGCCTGTTCTTCGACGGGCTCACCCGCGAACAGGTCGCCGCGCTCGAACGGCTCGCCGCGGACGTGCTCGACCGGCTCGATTAGCTGACGAGTCCCTCGGGAAAGACGACGTCGGCCACTCCGGGGACGGTCCTGGCGACCAGCTCGGCGATGCGGGCCGACCGCTCGTCGCCGGGGCCGTACAGTTCGACGACGCCGTCCCGCACGGCCGCGCCGAACGCCGCCGTGTCGGCGCAGTCGCGCAGCGCCGCGAGCACGTCTTCGCGGATCCGCTCGTCCCCCTGGGCCAGCAGGCCCATCAGGTCGCGGCGGCTGACGATGCCCACGAGTTCGTCGTCGTGCAGGACCGGGACGCTCTTCACCCCCGTCGTGATCATCAGTTCGACCAGGTCCATGGTGTCGGCGCCGTCCCCGACGGTGGCGACGCGGGGCGTCATGACCTCCTCGACGAGCGCGGGCGGCCTGCCGGTGGGCGGCGCCTCGGGCCGCAGGAAGGCGCGGGGGTTGGCCCCGAACTCGCCGCGCAGCAGGTCCATCTCGCTGACGATGCCGATCATCCGCCCGGCCGCGTCGACCACCGGCGCGGCCGTGATGTCCTGCTCGTACAGCAGGCGGACGGCCTGCTTGATCGTCGCCGTGCGCCGGACCGTCACCACCGGCGTCGTCATGATCTCGCGGACCAGCATCGTGACCACCTCCTACGCGGCCGGTGCGAGGGCGAGCGTGCCGCCGGGCGCCGGCGCGACCCGTGCGCCGAACTCCCGGCTGACGCGGTCGAGCGTCGCCCGCAGCCACTCGCGGTCCTCGCCGCAGGCGTGCCGCAGCCGCATGCGTACGGCCCGCATCGGCGCCATCCGCAGCTCAAGCAGCCGCCCCGACGCCGCCTCGGCCGTCGCCTCGACGGTGACGAGGTACAGCAGCCGCAGGTCGTCGCGGTAGTCCTCGTAGCCGGCGATTCCCTCGTAGTCGTCGACGAAGTCCCCGCAGCCGTAGAGGATCAGCCGATCCCGGTACACCTCGATGGGGCGGGGATGGTGGGAGGAGTGGCCGTGGACGAGATCGACGCCGCCCTCGACCAGCGCGTGCGCGAACTCGACCTGGTCGTCCTCCACCTCGTAGCCCCAGTTGGAACCCCAATGGATGGAGACGACCGCGAGGTCCCCCGGCCGCTTGGCCCTCCGCACGCGGTCGACCGTCTCCGCCGCGGCGTCGCGGGACGGCTCCGGCAGGAAGGCCACTCCGGGCCGGTCGCGGGCCGCCGCCCACGCGCCGGGGACGCCGCTGGACGGCATCGCGACCGCGAACACCAGGACCCGCCCGCCGCCCGGAAGGGCCACGACCGCGGGCCGCCGTGCCTCGGTCTCGTCCCGTCCCGCGCCCGCCTGGTCGAGTCCCGCCCCGGCCAGCGCGTCCAGCGTCTCCGTGAGCCCGCGTACGCCGAAGTCGAGCACGTGGTTGTTGGCCAGCACGCACACATCGGGCCGGGCCACGGCCAGGGCGGGGATGTTGGCCGGGTTCATCCGGTAGTGCACTTCCTTGCCCGGCGCGAAGTCGCGGCTGCGGGTGACGCTCGTCTCCAGGTTCAGCACGCGTACGTCGGGGGCGGCCTCGTCCAGCACCTCCAGGGCGTCGCCCCAGGGCCAGGAGTAGCCGACCGGCCGCGGGATCGGGCCGTTCGCCTCCTCCGCCAGCTCGACGTACGCGCGGGCGTCCCGGACGCACGACTCCTCGAGAGCCGGATCGCCGGGGTGCGGGAGGATCTGGTCGACCCCGCGGCCCAGCATGACGTCGCCGCACAGGAACAGCGTCACCGGATCCCCCGCCGCCGACCTCATCTCGCCCCTCCTCGGTCAGCCCCCTCCTCGGTCAGCACGGCGCAACGGGCGCCGCCCGGGCAGTGGGGAAAGTCCTTGTGATGGGCCAGCCACAGGCGGACGAGAGCGGCTTCGAGGTCGCGTACGTCCAGCCCCGCCTCGCCGGCGATCTCCCGCAGCCGATCGAGAGGGTGGTGTCCCGCGCCGAGCAGCCCCGCGTGCCGTCCGGCCTCCACCGCCCGGTCGTCCGGCGGCGGGTCCACCCCGGGCCAGACGCCGCGCAGCTCGCGCAGGAACAGCGCGACCGTCACCGGGCCCCAGCCGGGCAGCGCGTCGAGCGCGGCGCGGGTCTCGTCCAGGCCGCCCCGGCGCAGGCCGCCCACCTCACCGCCCACCGCCTCGGCCAGGCGGAGCAGCCGCGTCGCCGTCCGATAGTCGTAACGGGCATAGCCGCCGCGGTCGAGGATCTCGACCAGTTCCTCCCAGGTGCGGCCCTCGACGTCGGAGAGCCCCCGCACCCCCGCCTCGGCCATCGCCCGGTAGGTCCGTACGGCGATCGCGGCGGAGATCCGGGCGCCGAACAGCGTCGCCGCGAGCAGCCACCGCTCGACCTCGCGGTCCCCCCGGTCGACGTCGATGCCCATCTCGCGGGAGAACCGGCCACCCAGGGTCTCGACGAGACGGCACGCGCGGTCCGGCAGGCGGGTCAGGTCCCTGTCCGCCGCCGTACGGCTCCGCGTCCTGGGCGTCACACCTCCATCCTTCCCCCTGGGCGGCTCCGCCACCTGTCTCAGGTGCCGGCCAGCAGGTCGTCCATGCCCTCGTCCCGGTGGAGGCGGCCGATCGCGCCGGCCAGCAGCGGGGCGACCGGGCACACCTCCAGCGACGGCAGGGCCGCCTCGTCCTGCGGGAGGGTGTCGGTGACGACCAGGCCCCGGATCAGGCCCCGGATCTCCGTACGGCGCAGCCGCTCCCGCGCGTCCCCCGCGAACAGGCCGTGCGTCGCGGCGACGGCGAACGGCGGCGCCGCCCCCTGCGCGAGCAGCGCCTCGGCGGTCGCCTCGATCGTCGCGCCCGTGCTGATCATGTCGTCCACGACCAGCGCGGGGCGGCCGGTCACGTCGCCGAAGACCTGCTCGGCCCGCACGTCCGCCCCGGTCAGCCGCTTCTTGCGAACCAGCGCGACGGGCCGTTCCAGCAGGCGGGCGTAGTGCCGGGCGAGCGTGACCGCGCCGAGGTCGGGCGCGACCACCACCGCCTCCTCCGGCACGGCGCGCCCGGCGGCGCGGGCGAGGGCGGGCACGGCCGTCAGCGTCTCCACGGGCATCGGGCACACCGCCTCCAGCGCGGCCGTGTGCGGATCGACCGCGATCAGGCGCTCGACCCCGGCCGAGGCGAGCGCGGCCACCCACCACCCGCAGCCCGATCGCCTCCCCCTCGCGGCGGCGCCGCTCCTGCCGGGCGTACCCCACGTACGGCACGACCGCCGTGAGCCGGGCCGCGCCGCCCCGCCGGCAGGCGTCGGCGAGCAGCAGCGCCTCCATGACGTGCTCGTTGACGGGCGGCCCGGTGGGCTGGATCAGGTAGACGTCCGCGCCCCGGACACCGGTGACGACCGGCCGCGACTCGCCGTCCGGGAACCGCTCGACCACCGGGACGGACGGCTCCTGGTCCAGCGCGGCCGCGACGGCGGCGGCGAGCGGGCGGTTCGCCGTCCCGGCCACGATCCGCAGCGTCATCGCCGTTCCCCCTCGATTGGCCCCACTGGCACCGTCCCCCGTGGACACCCGAGGCAAGCGCGGCGCGGCCGCGGGAGTCCGGGGGTCGTCCCCCGGGGGGGACGCTGCTCAGGTGACGCGGCAGAGGATCTCGCCGTGCAGGACGCTGAACCAGGCGTCCTCGCTCGCGGCCCACTCCCGCCAGCCGTCGGCGATCCGCCGCAGGTCGTCCGGCGTGGCGTGGCCGGCCTCGACCACGCGGTCCGCGTAGGAGGACTGGACCGTGCGGTCGGCCCACAGCCCGCCCCACCATTCCCGCTCCTCCGGGGTGACGTAGCACCAGGTGGACGACGACGAGGTGACGTCGGCGAACCCGGCCTCCCGCGCCCAGGCGCGCAGGCGGCGCCCGGCGTCGGGCTCGCCGCCGTTGGCGCGGGCCACCCGCCGGTAGAGGTCCAGCCAGTCGTCCAGGGCCGGGATCTGCGGATACCACACGAAGCCGGCGTAGTCGGAGTCGCGCACCGCGACGATCCCGCCCGGCTTGGTCACGCGCCGCATCTCGCGCAGCGCGCCCACCGGATCGCCAACGTGCTGGAGCACCTGATGGGCGTGCACCACGCAGAAGGAGGCGTCGGGGTAGTCGAGCGCCTGCACGTCACCGGTCGCGAAGCTCACGTTGCCCAGGCCACGCCCCTCCGCCTCGCGGCGCGCCTGCTCCAGGATGCCGGGCCCGGTGTCGAGGCCGATCACCTCGCCCTGCGGCACCAGTTCGGCCAGGTCGGCGGTGATCGTGCCCGGACCGCAACCGACGTCCAGGATCCGCATGTGCGGCTTCAGCGCGCCCAGCAGGTACGCCGCCGAGTTGGCGGCCGTACGCCAGCGGTGGGAGCGCAGGACGGACTCGTGAAAGCCGTGGGTATACACGGCCGTTTCTTGTGCCATGCGGACACCATTCCACATGTCTCGCTATATGAGCAATTACGTCTCATATTCAGAGACGGACAGCCACCGGCGCAGGCGCGCAGCGGTGCCGGAGCCCACCAGTTGGCCGGGCCCGCCAGCCGCATCAGCGCCGGCACGAGCACGCCGCGGATCAGCGTGGCGTCGACGGCGACCGTGAGCGCCATGCCGACGCCGAGCTGCTGCAGGAACACCACCCGTCCCGTGGCGTACGCCGCGAACGAGGCGGCCAGGATGGCGGCGGCCGCGGTGACCAGCGGAGCGCTGCGGGCGATGCCCGCGGGCACGGATGCCACGGCGTCGCCCGTCCGGTCCCACTCCTCCTTGATGCGCGCGAGCAGGAAGACCTCGTAGTCCATCAGCACCTCGGCAGGGGACGTCGCCTTCATCAGGTGACGGGGGAATGCCGTCCCTGACTGGTTTTTGTCTCCAGGCTCATCATGAGTTCCTTCCACTGACCGGTGATTCCGCGTTCGGGTTTTGTCGGCACCTTCCAGTAGCGTGGTGATCCGATTACTGAATGTAGGAACGAACGTGAGGGGTGGGTGTGCGCCGGTCGTTCACGTTCCTGCTGCGCCCCACCGGCAAGCAGGCCGCCTCGCTCGCCGCCTGCCTTGAGGATCACCGGCAGCTCTACAACGCCGCCTTGGAGCACCGGCGGACCG